>CALBBS010000001.1 GCA_937926845.1 uncultured Atopobium sp.
AGCCAGGCAGTTGTCGAGTTCACCAGCCAGCAGGGCGTCATGGGTGGCTACTACGCAGAGGCAGCTGGCGAGAAGAGCGATGTAGCTGCAGCTATTCGCGAGCACTATCGTCCTCGCTTTGCCGGTGACGAGCTCCCAAGTGGCCAGATTGGTCGCTTTGTAGCTATTGCTGACAAGCTTGATACCATCTGCGGCATCTTTGCTATCAACGAGCCACCAACCGGCTCTTCTGATCCGTATGCTGTCCGTCGTGCGGCTATTGGTGTTATTACGCTACTTCGTTCTACTTCAAATCTTGATCTCAAGAAGCTTATTGCAAGTTCTCTGGAGCTTTACCGCAAGCAGGGTCTTGTTGTTGACGAGACTGTTCAGTCTCAGGTTGAGCAGTACTTTATTGGTCGTCTTGCATCTATTGCTAAGGACGAGAAGATCTCTGCAGATGCTATTGAGGCTGTCAGTGCAATTGGCGTTATCAATCCTGATGAGTTCCTTCAGCGTGCTCGTGCACTTGATGAGGCACGTCAGAACGAGCCTGAACTCTTTGAGGATCTTGCTACTGCATACGCTCGAGCTGCTCACCTCAGTGATGTTTCTCTTGGCGTAGAAGTTGATACAGAGCTTCTCACTGAGCCAGAGATGTCATTGCTCGCTGCTTGCGAAGAGGGTCAGAAGCAAGTGGCTGCTGCTCTTGCTGGTGCAGACTATACTGCTGCTGTTTCTGCACTGTCTCAGCTGCGTGAGCCAATTGATATTTTCTTCGACAAAGTACTTGTCATGGATGAAAATGATACCGTTCGCCGAAATCGTTTGCGTCTTTTGAACAAGTTTGCCCAGGTATTTAGTAATGTCGCCGATATTAGTGTGCTTTCTCGCAAGAAGTAGGGTACTCTTAGATTGATAAATGTTTGTATCTTTCTGAATACTTGACTGAAAGGGTTACAGCATGAGCACACTTGATATTGATAACAACACTCTTGGTGATGGTCTGCCTATCGTCTACGTTTTGTCAGACTCTCGTGGAGAGACCGGTGCCGCAGTAGTTAAGGCTGCTGCTGCTCAGTTTGGCGATGAATCCGTAGAGATTGTAAGGGTTCCAAACATTCATAACGTTGATGATGTTCGTGCATACTTCAACGAGCATGAAGATGAGAATCGCCCTCGTGCAGTCTTCCACACCTTTGCAGATGGCTCTCTCAGAAGAGAGATTCGTCGTGAGCTTGATCAGCGCCTCATCCCATCAATCGATCTTCTGGGACCAGCGGTAAACGTTATTTCTACGCTTACCGGCGAAGAGCCAAGCCACGCAATTGGCGCATTCTTTGAGGGAGTTACTCGCTAAGAGAGTACTGACGCCTCAAAATATCAAAAAGTTAAATGAGCATCCATTTTGGGTGCTCATTTTCTTTATGGAGAATTTCACAATTTGCAACCATAAGTTTACAAATTATTCTGTGAACGGTCGATATTGACCGCTCACCGTTATTTTGTTCAGATGAATCGCGTAGGTTGGTAACATACTATGAATGTGAGGACAGAACCTACTTTGTTTGGTTCAATGTCTTTACGTTCAATTGTGTTGGTGCACGCTTTGCGTGTGACAGTTTGAGAGTTTGGAGTGTTATGTCCGAGAAGCACGTTTACAGCTTCGGAAAGGACCACGCCGGTAACGATGTTACTGAGGTCGCTGGCGCATCCGTAGAAGAGGCAAAGTGGATTGTTGGTGGCAAGGGAGCAAACCTTGCAGAGATGTCTAAGATTGGCCTGCCTGTACCTCCAGGATTCTCAATTACTTGCCAAACTTGCGTTGCTTATTCCAACAATGGCAACGTCTGGCCTGAGGGCGTCACTGATGAGATTGACGCAGCTATGGCTACCCTTGAGGAGCGCATGGGCAAGAAGCTTGGCGATGCAGAAGATCCACTGCTTGTCTCCGTCCGTTCTGGTGCACCATTCTCCATGCCTGGCATGATGGACACTGTTCTTAACCTTGGTCTTAACGATGAGTCCGTTCAGGGCCTCATTAAGCAGACTGGTAACGAGCGCTTTGCTTGGGACTCTTACCGTCGTTTTGTTCAGATGTTCTCTGGCGTTGTTATGGGCGTCTCTGGACAGCTCTTTGAGGATGCAATTGCTGCTAAGAAGGCCGAGAAGGGCGTTAAGCTTGATACAGAGCTGGACGCAAATGACCTTCGTGACCTTGTAACTTGGTTCAAGGGCATTTTTGCAGCAAACGTTGACGTTAAGGAGCACCCAGAGGTCTCCAAGAACGGCTACGCTGTCTTCCCATCTGATCCTTACCTCCAGCTCCGCCTTGCTGAGCAGGCAGTCTTTGGTTCTTGGATGAATGACCGCGCAATCCTTTACCGCAAGCAGAACAAGATTCCTGATGAGCTTGGTACTGCAGTTAACGTTCAGGTCATGGTCTTTGGTAACAAGGGTGAGACTTCTGCAACTGGCGTTGCATTTACTCGTAACCCTGCAGATGGTACTAACGAGCGCTACGGCGACTTCTTGATCAACGCTCAGGGCGAGGACGTTGTTGCTGGTATTCGTAATACTGAGCCTATTGCAGACCTCGTTAAGGTTCCTGCACTCAAGGAGGCAGGCGAGGAGCTCTTCCACGTCTTTGAGATTCTTGAGGATCACTACGCAGACATGATGGACATTGAGTTCACCATTGAGAATGGTAAGCTCTGGATGCTTCAGACTCGTGTTGGTAAGCGTACTGCTCTCTCTGCACTTAAGGTTGCAATTCAGATGTACGAAGAGGGCCGTATTACTAAGGAGCAGGCTGTTTCTCGTGTTGCTCCTGAGCAGCTCGATCAGCTTCTGCACCCACAGTTTGATCCTAACGCTGAGTATGAGACCATTGCTAAGGGTCTTAACGCTTCTCCTGGTGCAGCTGTTGGTGCTGCAGTCTTCTCTTCTGCAGACGCTGAGGCTTTTGCAGAGGCAGGCAAGCCTTGTATTCTTGTCCGTTGGGAGACCACTCCAGATGACCTCCACGGCATGGTTGCTGCAGAAGGCATCCTAACTTCCCACGGCGGCAAGACCAGCCATGCAGCTGTTATTGCTCGTGGTATGGGCGCTCCTTGCGTCTGCGGTGTTGATACACTTCGCATTGACGCTGCTAACAAGCGCTTCACCGTTGCTGATTCCGGCCTTGTTGTTAACGAGGGCGATGTTATCTCCATCGACGGTACCACTGGTGACGTCATCCTTGGTGCTGTTGAGCTTGTTCAGCCAGAGCTCTCTGGTGACCTCCAGACCATCCTTGCATGGGCAGATGAGGTCCGCCTTGACGAGTCCCGTGGTCGCGTCATTGGCGTACGTGCAAACGCTGATAACCCAGCAGATGCTCAGACTTCCGTTGATAACGGTGCAGAGGCAATTGGTCTTGACCGTACTGAGCACATGTTCCTTGGTGAGCGTAAGCACCTCATTCAGGACTTCATTCTTGCAGACTCTGAGGACGTTAAGCAGCTTGCTATCGAGCAGCTTGGCCGTGCTCAGAAGGGTGACTTCCTTGGTATGTTCAAGGTAATGGACGGCAAAGACGTTGTCGTCCGTCTTCTTGACCCACCACTGCATGAGTTCCTTGATTCCCCACGTGAGCTTGCTGTCGAGATTGCTCGCGATGAGGAGCAGGGTAAGGACGCCGCTGCAAAGCGTGCTCTTCTCGCTAAGTTTGATGCCTTCCAGGAGGCAAACCCAATGC
>CALBBS010000002.1 GCA_937926845.1 uncultured Atopobium sp.
TACCAGGCATAACGTTAGCAGCACTACTTGAACCTTCAAGCATGTTAAACGCATATGTAGTGGTAACAAATGGGTAAAGCTCTTTGATCTGAGCTGCAGCAAGCGCAATCTTATCTGCATTAGCATCTACGTCTTGTACCAGCGAAGCAAAGGGTTCTTCGGTGATTTCTGGCGCAAGAACCCTAAAGGTTTCTTTGACAATATCGTTAAGCTCAGGTTGAGGTTTAGCCTCAGAAAGCGCGGCGAGTACGCGGCTCAAATGCTCAAGCGAAGTTCCACCAAATGGATTAGAAGAATGTCCACCATGACCAGGTGCAGTGAGCTTAACATTCAAGAAGCCCTTTTGCGAGATGCAGATGTCGGCCACGGTAGCCTCGGGCGCACCGTAGGCGCTACCATCAAAAAAAGTAGTGGTGCCTTCGTCCAGAAGGCAAGCTGCACGCATTTCTCGCGAGGCCATGACTTCTGCAAGTCTAGTGGCACCGTGGCTCAAGACCTCCTCGTCCTCGCCAAATGCCAGGTAGATAGAGCGCCTTGGCGAGAAACCCTGTGAAAGCAGATACTCGAGCGCCTCAAGCTCTCCCATCAGCATATCTTTGATATCAAGCGCACCTCGTCCCCAGACATAGGTGTCATCGACGTCTCCACCAAAGGGATCATGTGTCCAGTCGTTTTCTGTGCCTGGTACAACAGGAACAACATCCTGGTGAGCAATGAGCATTAACGCAGGTAGCTTGGGGTTAGATCCTGGAATCTCAATGAGGAGCGAATGACCAACCACCTCAACATTGGAAGCTGCCGTCATAATATACGGAAAGCTGTCATAAATGTGCTGTTGAAGGCCCTCAAACTGCGACCAATCAGTTGTCTTGGCATCTGTATACACTGTTTTAAATGACAGTGCCTTTGCAAGTCTCTCTGACATTGCATCAATGTTGAGCTCATCGTATTCATCTTCGTGAGCAAAATGATCGTAAATATTCATGGACCCTCGAATAGTCTGATCTTGTTTGTTTCAATAACGTAATGATAACGACAAAATTTATGTCACAGTAACTAAATGCTGGTAGAATTAACAAAACACGCATTTAGCACACGCACATTGGAGCCTTGATGATTAAGCTTGTTCTTTCCGATATGGATCAGACGTTAAAACCGGCAGAAACTCCAGCTATTTCAGAAAGAACCCATCAGGCAATTAATAATCTTAAAGCCGCAGGTATCGCGTTTGGTCTTTCTACGGGAAGGCCAGTTTATGATGCACTTTCTTATCTCAAATCAGATGTTTCTCTAACTGATACTGGCGTGTTTTCAAGTGGAAAGATTCTCTACTTTAATGGCAAGCTCATTTTCACAAAAAAATTTACTTACGAGATGATGGAGAAGATCTACGAGGTCATTTCTCCAATGCAGGATTGCCTGCTTACCTATTACGCAGAAGGTCCGCTTGAGCAGCCTCTTGACACGTCATTTACCTCTTGTTGGAAAATAGTTGACACTACTCAAGAGGTGGTAGATCACCTTGCGGCCTCATTTAACACGTTTGTACCAGGACTTGGACCACAGTCCGTTCCAAGAGATGTCCCTATGTATGCGGGAGGTCTGCTCTTCCCTCAAGATGAAAAGCGCCAGCAAGAGATCTATGAAGCAGTCACCAGTGCAGTTCCAGAGGTTGAGTTGGTTTCTCCCTATATTGGTTGGTTTGACATCAATTATCGTGGCTGGAATAAGGCACAGGGATTCGAGAAGCTCATTGAGACTATAGGTCTTAAGCCAGAAGAAGTTATTGTGTGCGGCGATTCCGAAAACGATCTGGACCTTCTTAAGATTGCTCATCACTCATGCTGCATGGAAAATGGTACTGACGAGGCTAAGGCTGTCTCGAAGTATCTTTTGCCTAGCGTATATGAGGAAGGCGTAGCTCAGCTCTTAGAGGCGCTTACAGAGGCTCAGGGAGACTTTGATTCTGAGGTTGTCCAGGCTGTCCTGAAGAGAACTCTATAGAATTAGAGTTTGATGCAAAGCGTGGCAATATAGTCATTTCCATATTGTGATAGCCTGTGCCTTTTATCGCATGATTCATAGAAATCGATCATGGCGAGGTCATTTTTAAGTTGTCCTCTGATTTGAGTTTCTAAGGTATGACTAAATTCATATCCA
>CALBBS010000003.1 GCA_937926845.1 uncultured Atopobium sp.
ATCGCCCAAAACGGTCAGAACTCTGGAGAGCCTATCAACCGAGCCAAATGCCTGAGCCTCTTTGGTAAGCTGCTCGGTAGATGCAGCGGAATTTACAAGCGCTGGAGAATCAACGCCCACAGCTGCAGCAATGTAGAGATCTCTTACGTGGACGGCAAGCTCACGCGTGAACTGTAGCAGATCTTTGCCACCTTCAAATAGCGTGTTTACCGTGGTAAAGAGCGAAGAAATGTCTCGCTGAGCCAGAGCCATCGCAGCATTGTTAATAAGAGAGCCGGACGACTGACCCAAAACGTCGCGAACCGTCTGCTCAGAAATGACGCCGCCGCCATAAACGGAGAGCTGCTCAAGAGAAGAAAGAGCATCACGCATGCCACCGCGCGCATGACGGACAATAAGATCAATAGCTGCGTCTTCGTAGGTAAAGCCCTCGTTTTTGCAGACGTTGACCAGGTGTTCTGCCATCTCGTCAGCGGCAATGGAGCGGAAATCAAAGCGCTGCACGCGGGACAGAATAGTTGCAAGAATTTTCTGAGGATCGGTGGTACACATGATAAATGTCACGTGTGAAGGAGGCTCCTCCAACGTCTTGAGCAGGGCATTAAATGCCGCCGAGGTAAGCATATGCACCTCGTCGATAATATAAACCTTGCCCTTGCCGCGCACAGGAGCGTAGCTGGCGCGAGAAATAATCTCTTCTCGCACGTTATCAACACCGGTGTTAGAGGCAGCGTCAATCTCAAAGACGTCTGGATGCTGACCAGCAGCAATCAGCTGACAGTCCTCACAAGTACCGTCGGGCAGATGACCGGGAGCCTCATGACAAAGGATTGCTTTTGCCAGCAAACGAGCCATGGTGGTTTTACCTGTGCCGCGGGGTCCGCAGAATAGGTATGCGTGGCTAAGCTTTTGCTCCAAAACCGCTCGCTCAAGGGTGCCGACCACATGCTTCTGGCCAACTACCTGCTCAAACGTTTGCGGGCGATACTTTGTATACAGTGATTCCATTCGTCCTCCGACGGCAGATTTTTCACCTTCAAGTATACCCTCTGAGTTGAAAGGGTTTCTCGCCAAACAAAAAGGGGCAGCCGAAGCCACCCCGATTCTGAACTCTGCGGTCTTTGCGCGAGCAAATACCTGCTA
>CALBBS010000004.1 GCA_937926845.1 uncultured Atopobium sp.
GTCGACGTCAGCAACAGGCACTACGCCATCGTCAGTGGTTGTAGCAACAAAGAAAGAAACCTGGCTTGGATCAACCTCACCAAGATACTGAGTGGGGAACAGCTGCTTGTACAGATCCCATGACCAGCTGGTAGTGCCATCGCTAAAGGCATGCTGAGATGTATAAATAAAGTTATCGTCAGCAAGTGTGGTCCAAACAGAAGGCGAGAGCAGAATGCCCTTGCTAAAGTAATCGGAGTGGTGCAAAACAAATCGTGCCGCACCATAACCGCCCATAGAAATGCCGCCGATTGCGTGATCTTTGCGATCTTTTGACACGCGATACGTGCTCTCAATGTAAGGTACCAGGTCGTTCATGATGGCGGATTCCATCTTGAGGCCGCGGTCGGCGGAGTCAATGTAGAAGCTGTTAAAGCCGTCGACAAAGACTACGATAGCTCCCTGACCAGCGGTTTGAATGGCCTCGTCAAGCATGGCGGCCGAATCAAAGCGCTCCAGCAGATTGCGATGATTGCCATACAATCCATGCAGCATATATACAACTGGATAGGTCTTATCGGGATTGGACTCGTAGTCTGCAGGCAGGTAGACGTCATAGTTCCAGTCCAGACCAAGGGTTGGCGAGTAGAACGATGTTGCTTTAACCGTTCCCTTAGGAGCCTCTTCTTTCTGATCCTTCTGCGCCTCGGACTGAGCGGTTGAGCTGCCTTGAGTGTTTTCAGAAGCGGCTGGCGAGCAACCATAGAATGGAATCACCAGTAAAAGCGCCGCAAACAGAGCAATCGAGGTGCTCAGAACAACATGGTTCTTGAAGCGGGTTTTGAGCTGGCCGCTCAGCAACGCAAAATTTTGGTGCAAACGTGCGACAAAATCTGTGTCACGCATTGTTTCCTCCTGACGTTGTAGCTTTGACCTTGGTGTAAACATACGAGCACGCCCGCACTTCTCGCCCTATGAAATAAAAAGTCGAAACAAAATGCATCGCGCAGCAGGCCAAGTGGTTGTTCTTGTGCTGTGGACGGCTTTGCAATGTGGAGAAACCCGTCAAATTTGAACGAATTGTTGCATTCGTGAAGCAACAAAAATTTCCGCGTACAACAGTTAAAGAGTGGAGTATACTTTTAAGGCTTTTCCACAGAGCCCCGTAATCTCTGACAAGAAAAAGCATCGATGACCCGTCCAGGGGTTATCAACTCGTAATTCGTAGGAGGAGTCAAGTGAAGAAGTCGACTCAGTTCGCCAAGGCTGGCGAAGTCGAGCGCAAGTGGGTGCTCATCGACGCTGAGGGCGCAACGCTCGGTCGTCTGGCTACAAAGGCTGCCATGATTCTTCGTGGTAAGAACAAGCCACAGTACACCCCAAACGCTGATACTGGTGACTTTGTTGTCATCATCAATGCAGACAAGGTTGTCCTTACTGGTGTTAAGGCTGACCACAAGGAGTATTGGCGTCACTCCGGCTACCTTGGTGGCTTGAAGATCACTTCCTTCAAGGAAGAGATGGAGAAGCACCCAGAGCGTGTTGTTGAGCACGCAGTCAAGGGCATGCTTCCTAAGACCACTCTTGGTCGCAAGCAGGGTATGAAGCTTAAGGTTTACGCCGGCGCTGAGCACCCACATGCTGCACAGAATCCCGTCAAGATTGAGCTGGAGGGCTAAACGATGGC
>CALBBS010000005.1 GCA_937926845.1 uncultured Atopobium sp.
TTGCAAAGAATGACGTTGGCGCACTGACCGTTGGCGTTGTTACTAAGCCATTCTCCTTCGAGGGTCGTCGTCGCTATGGTTCTGCAGCTGACGGAATCAAGACTCTTTCCGAGAACGTCGATACACTCATTGTTATTCCAAACGATCGTCTGCTTGATCTTTCTGAGAAGAAGACCACCATGCTTGAGGCATTCCGCATGGCTGACGATGTTCTATGCCAGGGCACCCAGGGTATTACCGACCTCATCACTGTTCCTGGCCTGATTAACCTCGACTTTGCAGACGTTTGCACCATCATGAAGGGCGCAGGTAGCGCAATGATGGGCATTGGTATTGCTGCTGGTGATAACCGCGCTGCTGATGCTGCAACTGAGGCAATTTCTAGCCGCCTGCTTGAAAGTTCTATCGAGGGTGCAACCCGCGTTCTTCTCTCTATTGCTGGTAACAAAGACCTTGGCATTCAGGAGATTAACGAGGCAGCTGATCTGGTTGCTAAGAACGTTGATCCTGATGCAAACATCATCTTTGGTACTGTTGTTGATGAGTCCCTGGGCGATCAGGTTCGCGTAACCGTTATTGCAACTGGTTTCAATGACTCTAACGTTCAGCAACAGCTTCCAACTCTGAACACTCAGAGCGCAAGCCGTCCAAGCCGTCCTGTTCAGCCACAGCCAACTCGTCCTGTGACTGCTCAGCCACAGCCTGCTCGCACCAACAACTCTTCTAATGAGAAAGAGTTTGATATTCCAGACTTCCTTAAGCGTAGCCGCATCTAAATATGTGCGCGCTGAATAGACAGTGCTTACACGGCGTGACCCTGCTCATGGATCCTGAGGTTCCATGCGGGGTCACGCTCGCATTTACTGAGCGTACTGGCGGTTTTTCAGAAGGGGAGTTTAGTTCCCTCAATCTGGGCAGTAGGTGTGGAGACAATCTGCAGCATGTCCAACAGAACCGACAGCTGGTCTTAGAGGCTCTTGGAGCTGGCGAGCTTTTCTCGCAACTCCTTATTCCTCATCAGGTGCACGGAAGCAAGGTAGTTTGCCTCACTTCCAATACATCAGATGCTTTTGAGGTGGCTAAAGCTGAGGCAGAAGCTGGTGCAGACGCCATAGTATGTACGGTTCAAAATACGCCTGTGATGTTGGCATTTGCCGATTGTGTGCCTGTAATTCTTGTAGCTCCCGGCGGATTTGCGGTAGCGCATTCTGGCTGGAAAGGCACAATTGCCCGCATTTCTGCTTGCGCAACAGAGGCGCTTTGCCAGGCAACTGGCACCAAGTCTTCTGAGGTCAAAGCCTATATTGGTCCGCATATTGGCAGCGCTGACTACGAGGTTTCTCTGGAGCTTATTCAGATGTTCTCACAAGAGTTTGGTCCCGGCGTTGTAGACCGTGCATCTGGCGAGAGGTACTTAGATCTTGGATACGCTGTCAGAGCTGCACTGGTAGATGCTGGTGTACGAGAGTCTGCTATTGAAGAGGTTACTGACTCGACGGCCTCTACAACCGAGAGGTTCTTCTCGTACCGTGCAGAGCATGGTAAGTGCGGAAGGCATGCAGCTGTTGCTTATATGGCTGCAAAGTAGGGTAGAAGACGTTTAGCGCTATCTGAGAAGACGTTTAGCACTACAGAGAAGCGTTTAGCACTACAGAGAAGCGTTTATCGTTACGTAAAATATTGATGTATTC
>CALBBS010000006.1 GCA_937926845.1 uncultured Atopobium sp.
CGCGTGGTCGCAGGCAACTCCTACTGTCTTAATTTCCATAAGCTGTTTAGGTTTTATGAGTCCCTTACTGCCGTGAGGAAGAAGGGACGTCTGGTTAAACGTTTATGCTAAAAACTCTTTTACTTGCTTGTATACGTTCTCGGCTGTGAAGCCCAACTTCTCGTCTAACACCTTATAAGGAGCTGAGAAACCGAAGCTGTTGAGGCCATATACCTTGCCATTAGCACCCACCAAGCCCTCAAGGGTCACTGGGAGACCTGCTGTAAGACCAAATATCTTTGCGTCTCTTGGCAGGATCTGCTCTTGATACTCCTTGCTTTGGCGACGGAATAGGCCCTCTGATGGAGCACTCACAACACGTACCTTTATGCCGTCTTTGCGTAGTAACTCAGCACCTTCAACGCAGGTTGATACCTCAGAGCCGCTTGCAACGAGGATAACATCAAACTGTTCGTCAGAGCCAGTGACGATGTATGCACCCTTGCGAGTCAACTGGTAGTCTGTTCCCTCTGGTAGGCTCTTCACATTCTGACGTGAGAAGATGAGCGCTGTTGGCGTCTCCATGTTCTCCATAGCCATCTGCCAACATACGGTGGCAGCGTCACTGTCGGCTGGACGAAGCACTCGTACTGAGTCTTGACCAGCATGGTTCTGCAGCTTCTCCATCAAGCGTATCTGTGCTTCCTGCTCCACTGGCTCATGCGTAGGACCGTCTTCACCAACACGGAAAGCGTCGTGGCTCCATACAAACTTAACTGGTGTCTGCATGAGGGCAGCCATGCGGATGGCTGGTTTCATATAGTCGGAGAAGACAAAGAATGTGCCCATAGCGGTAACAACGCCACCATGCAGCATCATACCGATACACATACAAGCCATTGTCAGTTCGCTGACGCCTGCTTGGAAGAATGCACCAGAGAAGTCGTTGCGTACAATATTTTTCGTCTTTTTCAAAATTGAACAATTTTAATTCTGGTAAAACAACTTGCATAAGTTTGAAGTGTTTATCATTCGTCCACACTTTACAATCATACTTTATTGCAATATATGCAATCACTGCATCTTGAAAAGGAACAGCAAGTCCGTTTTGTTTAAATGTAATAAACTGCTTTGAAAGCCCAAACCAATCATTTTCAGAAAATGAAAAATATGAAAAGTCGTTAAGAGCTTCTGCAATCTGCAAAAATTGCTTATCCGAATTACTTCCACGCAAAAGTTCTGTTTTTATAACTCCACAAGTTGCAATTTCGTTTTCTTCAAAG
>CALBBS010000007.1 GCA_937926845.1 uncultured Atopobium sp.
CGCTTGCAGTTGCCTGGATCTTCTCGCGCGTAAGTCCTGAAAGAACGGTCACCTTAGTAGTTGCGCTCTGCAAATCAGAGCCTTCAGGAAGCTGCAAGGTCAGCTGAGAGACCTGCTCGTCCTCAACTGTTCCCTCCCAGGTTAAACGAGTCTCTTTGCCACCAATAACGCCGTTGCCTTCTGTCTGATTTGACTTAGCTGTTGCCTTGTTTGTGGTAAGAGCAAACACACTCTGGGCTGAAAACGCGCTCAGAGACATAAAGAACAGCCCACTCAAAAGAAGCGTGGCGAGAAGAACTACAAGCAGCGAGGAGTACGCACGATTATGCGAGAGTTTTGACTTAGCTGAAGTATAAGCCGTACTCTGAGGCACAGATTCAGCTTTGAAACTCGCAGATGACATGTACAAGGACAGTTGCTGTCCTGACATATTTTTGTGCAAAAGTGCAATCACGTGATACTCCTTTAGAGCTTAGTTGCGATAAATCCTGATGAAAACAGTGAGTGCTTGAAGCCAAATCTGACTTCAAGCACTTTTGCTGAGCTCGTAAAACTAGATGTTAGAGCCAAACCATTTGGACTTGAGAGAGGCCATAGTGCCATCTTTTTCCATGTCTGCAAGAACCTTGTTGATTGCCTCAGTCAGTGCAGGATTGTCCTTGGAAACAGCAATGCCATACTGCTCACCTGTTGGAATCTCTTTTGCAATAGTCAGATCAGAATATGAAGTGCTAATCAGATTGGAAGCAACAGGCAAGTCAATGACCATAGCATCATACAAACCGGTTTGGACTCCTGCCATTGCTGCAGCAACGTCGTCTACAGAAACAATAGTTGCCTTTGGAAGGTTCTCCTTGGCCCAATCCTCGCCGGAAGTACCTGTCTGAACAACAACCTTCTTAGAGGCGTCGTTGAGCGTCTGCTCAGTCTCGGTGCTGCCAGACTTAACAACTAGGGACTGATTGGAGTCGAGGTAAGAAGTAGTGAAGTCTACTTCCTGAGAGCGCTCGTCAGTGATGGTAATACCTGCGATAGCAACGTCTGCTTTGCCACCCTGCTTAATAGTTGGAATAAGAGTGTCAAACTTCTGGTTTGGCAGGTACGTAACCTCAAGATTAAGTCTCTTTGCAATCTCGGTAATAAGATCAACGTCAAAACCAACAGGAGTAGTTGAGTTGCCTTCAAAATACTCAAAAGGCTGGAAACCAAGCTCTGCAACAACAGTCAGATGACCCTTAGTTACCAGCGTATAGCTCGAATCAGAGGATGAAGTAGTACTCTGCTGAGTATTTTCTTGCTTAGGTGACGAGCAAGCCATAAGACCAACAAGTGCACATGCCATAAAAACAGCAGCTACGCCCTTTAGGGCATTCTTTTTAACGGTAGTAACCAGTGACGATTTCATATTTGCCTCTTCCTGAATAAATCTGAGCTGAAATTCATTGGAATGAATTATAGGAAGCAAATATGAAAAATCTACTTATAATTTTCTCCATATTTCTCGTTTTTATTGCATAAAAATGGCGAGAAGAACAACTTCTTTGAATAAATGACTACTATTTAGTCATTCTATCCAATAAAGCCCAGGTAAAAGTAATTTTTTCAGTTCATAAAACGGTAACAATTCGAGTAAGAAGACTACAATCTTTGCGCATAACAAGGGTTTCTCGTCAAAAAACCCTGCTCTGAAAAAATCAGAACAGGGTTCAAAGATACATATAAACGCAAGCAGGATAGTTGCTTAGCAACCAGCGTAATACTTTTGCGTATCCCAGTCAGTAACTGCCAGGCAATACTCACGCCACTCCTCTGCCTTGCGTTCGCACAGGTACGAGAAGATGTGCTCACCAAGAACATCTTTAAGAAGCTCTGACTGCTTGAAGCGCTCAAGTGCCTCTCCAAGATTAATTGGGAGCTTCTCGCCATAATCGGCAGGATTTCCGCCTACAAACTCCTCAGGAAGCAAGAGGCCTTCTTCAATACCCTTGAGGCCAGCCATAAGCGTTACAGCATTTGCCAAATAAGGGTTTGCGGTTGGGTCAGGAATACGCAGCTCGGCACGGGTAGCAACGTGCTTGCCTGGCTTGTGCGTAGGAATGCGAACCATAGCAGAACGGTTTTTGCGGCCCCATGTTGCATATGCTGGGATAGAGTCGCGATCAAAGCGTTTATAGGAATTAACCGTTGGGTTAGTAATAAGCATGTACTCGGGAGCGTACTTAATAAGACCTGCAATGTAGTGCTGAGCAAGCTCAGAAAGGTGGGCTTCGCTCTCAGTCTTTGGAGCCCAGAACAGAGACTCGCCATCGTGGTCAAGAAGTGACTGATTCAAAAGCATGGCTGAGCCAGGAACACCCTGAAGAGGCTTTGGCATAAACGATGCAAATACGCCGTGAAGTGTTGCAATATGCCTGATAACAAGACGAGCAGTAACAATGTTATCCGCGCAAGTTAGTGCTTCTGCATAACGGAGCTCAACGCCGTTTTGAGCAGGGCCAGCTGCATGGAAAGAATACTGAACAGGAATAGAAAGATTCTCAAGTGCACGAGACGTGGAGTATCGAAGACTATGGCTGAGATCAGCAGAATTCAAATCAAGGTATCCTGCCTGGTCAATTGGCTTTGGCTCAGTCCCGCTCACAAAATAAAAATACTCAAGCTTAGGGCCAACATTTGCAACGTAACCAAGATCTTCCGCCTTGATAAAAGCATTTCTAAGTACAAGGCGTGGGTCTCCTGAAAAAGCCTCACGTTGTGGGGTCTGGATGTCACAAAATACGTTTGCAACAACGCCGTCATCCGTCTTCCAAGGAAGAATCTGGAAAGTATCCGCGTCAGGGAATGCGAGAAGATCTGACTGCTCCTGGGAAGCAAAGCCATCAACGTTAGAGCCATCAAAACCAATGCCCTCAACAAAAGCTTCTTCTAGCTCCTCAGGAGAAATAGAAAGAGCCTTTAGTCCGCCGAGTACATCGGTAAAACAAAGGCGCAGGTAGCGGACGTCTCGCTCCTCTACCGTGCGGAGAATATAATCAATTTTCTTATCTGTACTCATGTGGCCCTCCCGGGTCAGAAAACTGGAATCGTAACTACCATGACACATTCTTGTTACGGCTATGTTTCCACTTCCCTGAAACCGGGCGAATGGTAAAAATTGTTAATGAAATTGTGACAATTGACCTATTGAGCGTCAAAGGCCTTATCAACGTCAGAAATCATTTTCTGAGCAACACCGCAGTGACCATCTCCACCATGATGAGTGCCACAGCTGCTGGATGAAGAGCAACCAGAACAAGAGCCCTTTTTTGCACTCTTAAGTTGAGAACGCACACAAAGAGCGACAAGAGCAGCGACAATAAGGACAACCAAAATATCAATAGGACTCATACAGATACTCCTCAATTTGTTAGCTAAGGCATACTATACCCTCATTGCATGCTTGCATACGCTGAATCATAAATTATTTGCAGAATCTAAATTCTTACCAAAACAATTGAGAACTGCGCTCTAAGTCAAAGTTGGCATACGCGATATACAAAATCTTTTTGTCATTGATTCGCACGTATTTTTCGGTGTGCGGTAGAATATGAGGCGTAAGCGTTTTTCTTGCATCTGTATGTGAAGTATTGCTAAAAGCTTGGTGTTTGCCACGTATGGCGCACAAAGTTTGACGCGTAGAAAGGAAGCCTAATGGCTGAAGATCAGTACATGCACCTTGTTATTGTTCGCCACGGTGAGTCTGAGTGGAACAAGCTCAACCTGTTCACTGGTTGGACTGACGTTGACCTCACTGAGACTGGTCAAGAGGAGGCAGCAGCTGGCGGCCGTGCTCTCAAAGAGGCTGGCTATGACTTTGATGTTTGCTACACCTCTCTGCTCAAGCGTGCTATTCACACTCTGAATCATGTTCTTGATGAGCTTGACCGTAACTGGCTTCCTGTTCATAAGACCTGGCGTCTGAACGAGCGTCACTATGGTGCACTTCAGGGCCTCAACAAGGCTGATGCAGCTGCCGAGCACGGCGAGGAGCAGGTAAAGATTTGGCGTCGTTCCTTTGATATTCAGCCACCAGCTCT
>CALBBS010000008.1 GCA_937926845.1 uncultured Atopobium sp.
GCGGTACTAAAAGATGGCCTCTCGTTTGAAGACATCAGCAGCCGCTTTGATTACATGCTGGAGACCATTGATGCACGTCTCTTTGGCTTGGATATGACTAGCTTCTCTGAGGTACACCACGCAAGGCGAGAAGTTCGTGAAGTTGAGCACATTCTTTTCCACCTCAGTGATATGCTGGGCGAGAAACGCGCAAATTACACCCAGATTATGCAGGACATTGACTCTGAGCTCAGCACTATTTGCACAGCTCAGCGCAACATTTCTCTGGTCAAAGAGTGGAAAGACTCCATGGACTTTAGAGATGTTACTCCAGACCTCGCAATTGTTTCAGAACACGAAAAAGTTTTGATTGAGCGTGTGATTGAGGGTAGAGAGACTAGTATCCTAAGATAATCACATAGTCCACGTTTGGAGCACAGTAACGTCTGTGCGGCGTGGATGATGATTATGAGGGAGGATGCTATGTCTGAGAGCATCGAGACTCGCTGCGTACAAGGCGGTTATCAGCCTGCTTGCGGTGAGCCAAGGCAAGTGCCTATCATTCAATCAACCACGTTCAAATATGACGAGTCGATGCAGCTTGGAGAGTTGTTCGACCTCAAAGCCGCTGGCTATTTCTATTCTCGCGTTCAGAACCCAACGCTGGATAATGTGGCTTCAAAGATTTGTGCGCTTGAAGGTGGTACTGCTGCAATGCTGACCTCTTCTGGCCAGGCAGCAAACTTCTTTGCCGTCTTTAACATCGCTGAGGCTGGAGATCACTTTATTGCGCTTTCCACCATTTACGGCGGCACTTTTAACCTATTTGCTATCACTCTTAAGAAGATGGGTGTGGAGTGCACGTTTATCTCGCCAGATGCAACTGACGAGGAGATTAACGCAGCATTTAGGCCAAACACCAAGTGCGTCTTTGGTGAGACTGTTGCAAACCCTGCACTGGTTGTCCTTGATATTGAGCGCTGGGCAAAAGCCGCTCATGACCATGGCGTGCCACTGATTGTTGACAATACGTTTGCTACGCCTGTGAACTGCCGTCCTCTTGAGTGGGGAGCAGACATTGTGACCCATTCCACAACTAAGTATATGGACGGTCACGGCTCTGCTGTTGGCGGCGCAATTGTTGACGGTGGCAACTTTGACTGGGCTGCACACGCAGACAAGTTCCCAGGTCTGACCCAGCCTGATCCTTCGTATCACAACCTTGTGTATGCAGATACCTTTGGTAACGGTGGCGCTTTTATTACCAAGGCAACCGTTCAGCTTATGCGCGATTTTGGTTCTATTCAGTCGCCACAGAACGCTTTCTATCTTAACCTTGGTCTTGAGTCCTTGCACGTTCGTATGGCTCAGCATTGCAAGAATGGTCAGGCAGTTGCCGAGGCGCTTGCAAACAATCCTAAGGTTGCGCACGTAAGCTACCCTGGCCTCCCAGGAGACAAGTACTACGAGCTGGCTCAGAAGTACCTGCCAAACGGTTCTTGCGGTGTTATCGCCGTTGACGTTGCGGGTGGTCGTGAGGCTGCCGAGAAGTTCCTGGGTAACCTCAAGGTCTTCTCCATTGCAACACACGTTGCAGACGCTCGTTCTTGTTGTTTGCATCCAGCTTCTTCAACGCACCGTCAGCTTACTGACGAGGAGCTTGTAGCAGCAGGTATTACCCCAGGTACCGTACGCTTGAGCTGCGGTATTGAGGGCACCGAGGACCTTATCAACGACGTCGAGCAGGCACTTGCTGCACTGTAGTCAGACGTTCTATAACCGCTTGAGTTTATGGCGAGAAGATCTTGGAATCAGAAGATCTTCTCGCCATGTTTTTGTGAGGAGTACGTTGTTGCGCGGGATGTAAGCGCCGCGACGTGAACAGAACGTGTCTGTTGAAGGCGTGAACGGAGCTCTGGCGGGTTGTGCTATTGAGCTCGGGAGATGGATTCTGGATCTAGGTGATCTTCTGGGCTGGAGAGTTCGGGAGCGGAAAGCTCTGCCTCGGTGAACTGGGAGTCTTTTTCCTGAGTGCCATCGGATACAGAGTCAGCGCCATCAACACCGTCTGAATTTACACCTTTAAAGTGCTTGCGATAGATGTGGATGAGACAACCAACAGAGAGCAGCGCTGAGAGTATGTTGGACACAACTGACACGTACCAAAGTGCGTCCAGACCAAAGGGCTTCAACACCAAAAGTGAGCTGATGGGGAAGATGAGTGCCATAAAGACGCTCAAAAGATTAGAAATCTTTGTCTGCTTGAGGGCGATGGCAAGAATTTCGGTACATATGGTAATCCAGCTAAAAATGAAGACAAATGCATGAATACGCATGGCAGGAATAGCCATGTTGAGCAGATCTTGCGTTCCTTCAGGCAGGTAGAGTTTGACCAAGAACTCCGAGAAGAAGAACGAGACACAGAACGCAAAGAGGCCAATGATGATACCTGTAGAGAAGATGTACTTCTCGATAGCAAGTACTCGATCTTTTTTCTTTGCACCCCAGTTATAGCCAATAGCTGGTTGCATGGCGTCGGCCTGTCCATAAATAAGCGGCTGGATAAGGCCGCCAGAATAGAGAAGCACGCCATAAGAAGCAATGGCAATATCTCCACCAAGGCTCAGGAGGGCAGCGTTCATTAACAGGGAATAAATCCTGCTTGAGATGTTTTGCATAAAGATGGGGAAGCCGTTTACAAAAATCTCTCTTATGTGCGTCCAGTTAAAACGCGGCTTTACAAATTTGAGAATCTGCTTGTTGCCAATAAACGGCCAGACGCCATAGAGCGATGAGAATGTAATAGAGATGCAGTAACCCAGCGCAGCATACTCAACGGATAACCCTAAAACGCCTAAGAAGTAGTATTCAAGCACGGTTCCCAGAATTGCGGAAATAAAGGCAATGCTGGTAGAGCGCCTAATTTTTCCACAGATTTTTAGGAAGTTATCAACGGCGTATGAGATGCACATAACCGGCAAGAACAGCGTCCATACACGCAGGTAGATGACTCCTTGCTCGGCAATCTTTCCTTGAGCGCCCATAAGTGCCAGAACGTTTGGTGCACAAAAGAAGAAGAAAATGCCACTGATAACGCCAGTGGTAATAAGCATGATAAACGCGATGGTGAAGATATTATTAGCCGTTTGGTGGTTCTTCTTGCCGTGCTCAACCGCAATGACCGCAGAG
>CALBBS010000009.1 GCA_937926845.1 uncultured Atopobium sp.
CCCACAGAACCTGAAGCTCCAAGGACAGCAACACGCAGAGGCTCATGCCTTACAGCACGAGGCGCGGTATCTTCAAAAATGCTCAAAACCTATGCTCCAAACGGCAGCGCAATAGGTAGCTTAACCTGGCTAAAGAGCACGGCAAGCTGGAAGAGAAGAAACGCCGCCATAGTTCCAAAAATCATCGAATCGGTTCTATCAAGTAGGCCACCATGACCAGGCATAATTGAACCAGAATCCTTGAGGCCCACTCCTCGCTTAATGCGAGACTCAAAGAGGTCTCCAACAACAGAGAAGATGCCCTCTGTTACACCAAAGAGCAGCGCAAACAGTGGATTCATATCAATTGCGCCAAACGCTGCAATCAAGAACCACACCAGCATTGATCCAAGAAGGCCACCAAAGAAGCCTTCCCAACTCTTATTTGGAGAGATTCTTGGCGCCAGTTTATGTTTGCCAAATTTAGATCCAAACAAGTACGCAAATGAATCGTTAGCCCACACAGAGAGCATGACAGCAAGCGTAATCCAAGGAATAGAAAAACTAGGCTCTGTGGACCTCAGAAGCACTACCGTTGAAAGTGAAAGCGAGGTATACAGTGGTCCAAAAGCCGTAACTGCCACGTCTGCAAGGTTTGCTCGCGGTGTAAAAACATACCAAAGTCCGCAAAGAATAATCAAAAGCAGAGAAAATACCAGCGGAAAGACGTGACCAAAGTACGCAATTATGGGAAAAACAAGCGAGAAGACAAGGCCAAGAGGCTCGTTTGGCATACGTCCGCCCATACGGCAAATATGGAAGAACTCAGAGCAGCAGAGCCATGCCATGCCAGCAATCAAAACAATAGTGGCTTCTTTGCCCACAAACAGTGCAGCAAGCACAACAGCTGCATAAACTACGCCAGACAGAGTCCTTGTCAAAAGCTTCTCGGTAACGCCACGAACTCGCTGACCCATAAGGTTACCAGCGGCTCGTTGCAGCTCTTTAAGTGAGCGACGAATCTCCAGCTTTTCAATCTGTCTATCAATTCCAACGCTACCTGTTTCTTCAGGATTAGGCTGAGCATCAGCAGGAATCCTAGAGGTAGGCCCACTGGAATCGCGCGTATTGTCCACCACTATTTCACTCCTCCGAATCGCCTTTCGCGACCCTGATAGTCCTTAATGGCGCGCAAAAAATCCCACTTAGAGAAGTCAGGCCAGTAAGTTTGTGTAACATACAGCTCCGAGTAAGCCAGCTGCCATAACAAATAGTTAGAAAGCCTCAGCTCTCCTGACGTACGAATCAACAGGTCTGGATCAGGAAGACCTGCCGTATAGAGGTTCTTCTCAAAATCTGCCGGAGTCACCGAGTCAGCGGATACGGTGCCCTCAGCAATTTGATGAGCGAGAAGGACAGCTGCCCTGGTTAGCTCTGCACGAGAGCCATAGTTAACAGCCAGTGCAAACGTCATACCAGTGTTTTGCGCAGTCTCATCAAGACCGCGCTGGAAGGTCTTACGGGTCTTCTCTGGCAAAGCCTCAAGGTCACCAAAGAAACGCAGCTTAACGTTTTCTTGGTGGAACAGTGGGAGTTCTTTAAGAAGCGTCTCTGCAAAAAGACGCATGAGCAAGTCAACCTCACGCTGAGGACGTTTCCAGTTTTCTGTGGAGAACGCATAAACTGACAAAATGTCCAATCCAAGGCGCACACTTGTAGTAACAGCCTCACGCAAAGAAAGAACACCGGCCTTATGACCTTCGGTTCTGTCAAGTCCACGAGCTGTAGCCCATCTACCGTTTCCATCCATAATGATGGAAACGTGAGACGGAATAGTTTCTAAATTAATATCAGAGAGACTGATGTCTTCTGGTGCGTCAGAGAAATACTGGACGAGCTTGTCTGTATCAAACTGCACTTAAATCTCCATGATTTCTGAAGTCTTGGTCTTAAGAAGAGACTCAATCTGTGCAATATAGGTATCAGTCAGCTTCTGAATACCGTTCTTCTCGCGCTTCTGATCGTCCTCAGACAGCTCCTCATCGCGCTCAATCTTGCCATTAACGTCACGACGAACGTTACGAACAGCTACGCGAGCTTCCTCAGCAATCTGAGAGCACTCTTTAGCAAGCTCACGACGGCGCTCCTCGGTTGGCATTGGGAAAGGAAGCCTGATAGCAGAGCCATCATTAGATGGAGTAATACCAAGGTCAGAAGTCTCAATGGCCTTCTCGATGCTCTTGAGAGCAGTCTTATCCCATGGCTCAACAAGCAGCATAGATGCCTCAGGAACCTTGATAGCTGCAAGCTGAGAAATTGGGGTTGGCTGACCATAGTAGTCTACCTTGATGTGATCAAGCGCATGTGGATTTGCGCGACCAGTACGAACACGACCAAAGTTATTCTTAAGTGCCTCGATGCACTTCTCCATAGACTGCTTAGCTTTATCAGAATGAACGCTCATTAGTCCTCCTCAACGACAGTAGTACCGACTTCTTCTCCGGAAATTGCCTTCATGAAAACGCCTTCAGACTGCATGTCAAATACAAGAATTGGCATCTTATTGTCTTTGCACAGCGCAATTGCTGCAGCGTCCATAACCTTAAGTTCTTTGGCGAGAACATCTTTGTAGGTGACAGTGTCAAACTTAACTGCATCAGCATGAGTAACTGGATCGCAGTCGTAAATACCATCTACCTTTGTTGCCTTCATGAGAGCCTCTGCGCCAATCTCGCAAGCGCGAAGAGCTGCGGCGGTATCAGTGGTGAAGTAAGGGTTACCGGTACCTGCAGCAAAGATGACAATACGACCCTTCTCAAGGTGTCTAATAGCACGACGGCGAATATAAGGCTCTGCAACCTGAGCCATGGAAATTGCACTCATAACACGGCAATCCATGCCATTGCGCTCAAAACAATCCTGGAGTGAAAGAGCATTGATTACTGTTGCAAGCATGCCCATATTATCGCCCTGGGCACGATCCATGCCAGCAGCTGCCTGAGAAACGCCTCTAAAGATGTTTCCACCGCCAACAACAATGGCAACCTGAACGCCAGACTCCCAAACAGGCTTAATTTCTTTAGCAAGCATTTCTGGAATTGAAGGGTCAATGCCAAAGGATTGCTCGCCCATCAATGCTTCACCAGAAAGCTTTAAAAGTACTCTTTTGTATTTAGCTGAAGACAAAGCTTCCTCGCTCTCTCCGTTTGCCATAGTTGTAACAATTTTAACAAACGACACCGTAAGTTTTGCAGGAATCGCGTTAAAAAAAGAGCCGGTTGAAGACAACCGGCTCAAAATAATTGAAGTAAAAAGTCTTACTCTTCACCAAAAGCAAAACGCACGAAGCTGACAATCTTAACCTCGTCGTCAACCTTCTTGGAGAGCAGCTTTGCGTACTCAGAAATGGTCATGTCTGGGTCCTTAACAAATGCCTGCTCAGTAAGGACGTACTCCTTGTAGTACTTCTCGAGACGACCATAAGCCATCTTCTCCTGAATAGCCTCAGGCTTGCCGGACTCAGCTGCCTGTGCCTTGTAAATGGAGAGCTCGTGATCAACGATGTCCTGTGGAACATCCTCACGGCGAGCAGCAACTGGAGCAGCTGCAGCTACCTGCATTGCAACGTCGTGAGCAAAGTTCTTAAAGTCCTGAGACTCAGCGGTCTCTGGCTTGTTGAATTCAAAGGTAACAATGTCAGCAAGCTTGCCACCAAGGTGGATGTAGCTAGCAAGAGCGCCGTTTGCAGCCTCAACACGCTGGAAACGAAGAACACGCATGTTCTCGCCGATGTTGTGGATCTTATCGGTGATTGCCTCGTCTACAGTTTCGTCGCCAAGCTTAGCAGTCTTGAGTTCCTCAACGTCAGCTGGGTTGCTCTCAACAACAACTGCAGCAAGATCGCCAGCAAAGCCGGTGAACTGTGGGTTTGTACCAACAAA
>CALBBS010000010.1 GCA_937926845.1 uncultured Atopobium sp.
CGCGTCCCACGGTTCTTCCTTAGCTTCTACCACAGGTGCCAACTTCACTACCGCAGTTGTTACCAGCGATTTCCATGTTTTTCGTTGCGCCGAATACGCTCATAACCTGGGCATAAAAGCAGACGGAATTGGATCTCACACAAAGGGCTGGTACTGGCCTACAGCTTTCATCCGCGAATTTATTGCAATCACCAAAGCTCACCTTTGGCCGTATCTGGTTATTGGTGGTATGTACACGTTAATCAACGTGCTCAACTACGCATTCTTTTATCTTGGAGTTGCATAAGCTAAGGGCGCTCGATCTTTTGCTCCGCGCCTGATTTGCTCCGCGCCTGATTTCTACAAAGAATCTGTAATTGTTGCCTGAAAACATAAAAGAATCGGTGGATTCTGCCTGATTTTGCAAAAGAATCGGTGGCTCAAATACAGATTCTTTGCACTTTTCAGGCGCGCAATAGCAGAAGGACTTATGCGACGAGAAACCCGTGCGCCCGCACGCGCACCTGGCGAGAAACCCGCATGCTCGTACCGCACAACGCTTTGCAGAAAAGCCGTATACTTATGACGATATAAGTCCACGAAAGGATTGATATGTCTGACGCTCTGATTCCACAAAATTCCTGCGTACTTGTCACCGGTGGTGCGGGCTTTATTGGCAGCCACACCGTTGTTGAACTGCTCAATTCTGGCTACGAGGCCGTAATTGTTGATGACCTTTCCAATGCTTCGGCAAAGGTTATTGATCGCATCAAAACCATTGTGGGAGAAGAAAACGCCAAGCGTCTTTCATTCTATGAAGCAGACGTCAATGATGCAGACGCGCTCAACCGCATCTTTGACCAGCACGCCATTAACTTTGTTATCCACTTTGCTGGTTTCAAGGCCGTCGGTGAGTCCGTTACCAAGCCTATCGAGTACTACGCAAACAACCTGGGTAATACCCTCACCCTTCTTGATGTCATGAGAAACCACGGTTGCAAGTCAATTATTTTCTCGAGCTCTGCCACCGTTTATGGAGATCCAGATAGCCTTCCTCTGACCGAACAAAGCCCCAAGAAAAACGCAACTAATCCTTATGGCTGGACTAAGTGGATGATTGAGCAGATCCTCACCGATGTTCACACCGCAGATCCAGAGTGGAACGTTGTCCTGCTTAGATACTTCAATCCTATTGGCGCTCACCAGTCTGGCCTTATTGGAGAAGATCCTGCAGGTATACCAAACAACCTAGTCCCTTACGTGGCTCAGGTTGCTGTAGGCAAGCGCGAGGCTGTGCACGTCTTTGGCAACGACTACAACACCCCAGATGGGACGGGTGTTCGCGACTACATCCACGTCTGCGACCTTGCATCTGGTCACGTCGCTGCGCTTACATGGATGAGCGGCCGCACGGGGGTTGAACTCTTCAACCTGGGTACTGGCACCGGTAGCTCGGTACTTGACGTTATCAAGGCATTCTCAAAGGCCTGCGGCAAA
>CALBBS010000011.1 GCA_937926845.1 uncultured Atopobium sp.
GAAATCCTTTCAATGAACGTTGTCGTAAGCGCCATTGTAGACCCATGGGTCACTACCTTGTCTTTTGTTGTTGCACTAGCAATGAGAATTCAAGTGCAAATATTCGCTGCGTGCATATTCTTCTAGTGATATTCGTGATTTTGCATAGGAAAAATGAGCACCTCTTTGGGAGGGTCCAATTTGGGTAAAAAACGCGTTTAGTTGGGGATGAAATGGAGTATTCAGAAAAATTGCATCTACATTTTACCAGGTAGCGAATTCTATCCAGATTTTTGATTATTTGTCCAAAGCAAAACTGCAGGTAGATTCGATGCATAGAATCACACAATTTCTGTAAACCCCAACTAAACGCATTTTTTACCACTTGGGAGTCATTTTTGGGCCAAAACTGCCTCTTCCCTACTCGTAGCAAAAATCGACCTGCATAAAAGTACCCGGCTATTCATATACATGAATAGCCGGGTACTGAAGGCCTAGAAACCGCGCATCACGCAAAGCCTACGCAAATCGCAAACTCCCTAAAGCCACATCAGAGCCAATGCCATCACTATCGGCATGGTAATCAGCGATAACAGAGTGGATGCAGCAACTAATCCGACTGCGTATTCGTAGTCTTTACCGTATTTTTGCGAGAACATTGCCGTCAACGCTCCCGAAGGAGTTGCAAAGGTGATAAACAACACCAGCTTTATTGCCTGATCAAGCGGAGCAAACCACAAAATTCCAAGCGTGATTAACGGCATAACCAAGAGTCTTAAGAAACTTGCAAAGTAAATCCACTTATCTCTAATAAGCTCGACGATTTTTGCCTCTGCTAAATATGCACCAAGAACAATCATTGCAAGGCCTGCATTAAGATCTGCAACTTTCGCAATTGATATCTTCAAAATAGGGTCTAAGTGGACAGAAAAAACAAACAGCAAAAGACCAATAAAAATCGTAATAACACCCGGATTGGTCGCAATCTTCTTGAACGAAATCTCCTTTTTATCCTGCGAAACTAACCATGCGCCATATGTCCAGACAAAAAAGGTTACACACACGATACACATCGAGACATAGAAAACGTATTCGACACCCAAAACACTTTGAACAATTGGAATGCCAATAAATCCCGAATTAGTAAAAATGACTGAGAACGCCGCTAAAGACTGCTTACTTCCATACACGCACCTAGTAACAAGAATGGTGACACCTGTGATAATTGCCGAGAAAACCACGCACCATCCAGCTTCGATGAGGCGTTGCATGCTGAAATCGGTTAAGAATGACTGCACTACGATACAGGGACTAGCTGCGTAAAGAATGACATTGCTCATCTGCGCTATGCCGTGGTGTTCGATCATCTTAGCCTTGAACAGCGCAAATCCTATGCCCATCATGACAAACATCGCAGCAATGTAAGTTATCAGCACAGGAAGCGTTTCTTCAAGTGACAAAACCATGATTGACAGTCCTTAATACTCGGCAAGTACTCGGTAAATGCTCGGATTGTTGCTTGGTAGTACTTGGTGGTGTTCTTAAGTTGTTACTTGGTATTACTTGGTATTACTTGGTATTACCTGGTATTATTTGGTGTTACGCGGTACTACTTGGTGCCGTTTGAGCAGTGCCGATGTCTGTTTGAACGCTGCAAATCCAAAGCCCAGCTTACACCAAGGTAAGCTGGGCTTCCTTGTTATTTACAGAATTTCGCCGTTTGAGGAAATGACATCCTTATACCAATAGAAACTCTTTTTTCTACTGCGCTCCAGTGTGCCGGTGCCATCATCGTACTTGTCTACAAAAACAAAACCGTAGCGCTTTGCCATCTCACCATCAGCATTGCTGACCAGGTCAATACAACCCCAAGGCGTGTAGCCAACTACCTCAACGCCATCCTTAAGCGCCTCTTTTACTGCCTTAATGTGCTCGCGAAGATACTCAATACGATAATCATCGTCAATGGATCCGTCAGGGTTTACCGTGTCGTTTGAACCAAGTCCATTCTCGACAACCATAATAGGAATTTGATAGCGCTCATATACCTGGTTGAGCATGATACGCAGGCCCGTTGGGTCAATAGGCCACTCCCATGCAGTCTCCTTGAGGTATGGATTCTTAGCACCGCCAAGCAGATTTCCACTGGTCTCCTCACTAGGATCAACACTTGCGCACTGGGACTGATAGTAACTGTGCGTATAGAAATCAACTGTTCCCTCTTTCAAGATGCGAAGATCTTCATCAGTGATATCAAGCGTAACCCCAGCCTCATCCCAAACACGCTGAGCAAAGTAAGGATACTCACCACGAACCTGCACGTCAGAGCAGTAGTAGTTACGATACTGATTACGCTCGCGAGCAAGCTCCACATCCTCTGGATTTGGCGTTAGCGGATACGACAGCAGGTAAGCAATCATGCATCCAACTTTATTTTCAGGGTCAATCTCATGCGCAAGCTTAACAACCTTCGCACTAGCAACAAATTGATGATGCAATGCCTGGAATCGCTTCTGAGGAATATCAACCTGATTGCGCAGGTCAAACGAGCCTGGATTCAGCATTCCCAGACTCATGTAATTGCCAATAGGAAGCATACCAATGTTGATCTCGTTAAACGTCAACCAATAGCGGCATTTGCCCTTATAGCGAGTCAATACGGTCTTGGCATATTTCACAAACAGGTCAATCGTTTGGCGAGAAACCCATCCATCAAGCTGCTGACACACAGCAAAAGGAAGCTCGTAATGTGACAGCGTTACCAGCGGTTCAATACCATACTTGTGGCACTCATCCATGACGTTGTCATAGAACTGAAGACCAAGCTCGTTAGGAGTCTCTTCAAAACCTGTCGGATAAATTCTGGTCCAGTTAATTGAGAACCTAAATACCTTGAATCCCATCTCGGCGAGAAGAGCAATGTCTTCCTTGTAATGATGGAAGAAATCGACACCATCGTGGCAAGGATAATACTCATTAGGGTCAAGCGTTGGAGTAATTTTGCGAGGATGATGATGGTTACCGTTTGTAGCCATATCCATACAGCTTGGACCCTTACCATCTACATCCCAAGCACCCTCAAACTGATTAGCAGCTGTTGCGCCACCCCACAAAAATTTCTCTGGAAATGTCACGATCACTCCCCCTGATTCTCTCGTCAAATAAACTTCGGGCCGTCAAATAAACTTTGGGCCACTGGCTCACACGAACCAGTGGCCCAAACACTTCGTTAATCTAAGTCAGCACCATTTGTTTCAATAACTTTCTTGTACCAGAAGAAGCTCTTTTTTCGGCTTCTGTCATACGTACCATTACCATCGTCGTCGAGGTCAACGTAAATGAAACCGTAACGCTTTGACATCTGACATGTTGACATAGACACCAGGTCAATGCAGCCCCATGGAGTGTAACCCATAACGTCAACGCCGTCTTCAATAGCTGCGCCAATTGCTGCAATATGCTCTCTGAAGTAAGAAATTCTGTAGTCGTCGTCAATCGATCCGTCAGGATTGACGACGTCATAAGCTCCAAGGCCATTCTCGACAATAAAAAGTGGCTTCTGATAGCGATCATACAGGTCAATCAGGGCATACTGAAGACCAGTCGGATCAACCTGCCAGCCCCAATCAGAAGTATCAAGGAATGGATTCTTGACGCCAGTGGCCATATTACCGCTGACCTTCTCACGCTTGGCAGCATCAATGGAATCAACAATGGTCATATAGTACGAGAAAGACACAAAGTCCACAGGATACTGCTTAAGAATTGCCTCATCACACAGGCCAAAGTCAACGTGAATGTCCTTCTCGTCCCAGTAGTTTAATACCCACTGTGGATACGCACCACGAACCTGAACGTCAGAATAGAAGAAATTCTCGCGGTTGTCTTTGAGAGCCAAAATCATGTTCTGAGGATTGCAGTTCTCTGGATATGTGAGCGTACGGGTAAGCATGCAGCCCATCTGAGCGCCAGGAACCATCTCGTGAAGTAGCTTTGTTGCAAGAGAAGACGCAACAAACTGGTTGTGAACGCACTGGTAGATGATCTCTTCGATCTTATCTTTTGGATAGCGATCCTCGCAGATGCCAATAGTGGTCCAGGGGTGACGGAATACTGAGTCAATCTCGTTGAACGTCAACCAATACGTAACGTACTTGCCCAAACGCTCAAAAACAGTCTTGCAGAAGCGCAGGAAGAGGTCGATGACCTCGCGCTTATACCAACCATCATAGTGATTTGCCAGGTAAAGAGGCATCTCGTAGTGGTGAAGGGTAACCAAAGGCTCAATACCACGCTCTCTCATTCCCTTGAACAGAGCCTCATAATAGGCAAGACCAGCCTCGTTTGGTTCTTCCTCAATGCCCTTAGGGTAAATACGAGTCCACTGAATAGATACGCGCAGTGTTTTGAAACCCATCTCCTGGTAGAGATCAAGATCCTCAAGATAGCGATGATAACAATCAACGCCATGACGCTTTGGATACTGACGAGTATCGTCTGACTCCATTGCCTCAGCTATTTGCTTAGAAGTAATGCCATGCTGAGCCTTATAGTCTTTTACGTCGACATTTGGCTTATAGGTAGTGCAATCAGCAACGGACAGCCCCTTACCATCAACGTTCCATGCGCCTTCACACTGGTTTGCAGCGGTTGCTCCACCCCAAAGAAAACCTTCAGGAAATTTATACATTTTATTTGTCATTTTTTCTCCCTAGCAGAGGTCAACGCCCTATTACAAAATGCAATTTCAAACAAACTGATACGAGTAATATGTGTGGGGCGAGAAGATCTTCTCGCCCCAACAACTACTTAGTACACGTCTTACTCAGTGAAATCTCCGCTTTCCTGAGCAAGCTTCATTTCCATCTCATACTGCTTGTTGGATGCAAGAACAAATGGAATCCAGGTAAATGTGCAGACCGTCAGGCAAATAATCTGGACAACAAGTCCCTGCCAACCGTGACCCAAGAAAGCGTTAAGCAGTACTGGGACACCAAATGGAATGTCTACGACGTTACAAGGCAGGAAGCCAATCTTTGTAGCAAACAGTGCAATACCTGCAGAAAGAGCAGAGTTGAAGACAAATGGAATCATGAAGGTTGGGTTAAGAACCAGAGGGATACCAAAGACAACTGGCTCGGAAATGCCACAGAGTCCTGGGAGGAATGCAAGCTTAGCAACGGACCTGTGGTCATCACGCTTGGAGAAAAGGAAGATTGCAATTAGGAAGCAGAGGGTCATACCTGCGCCACCTGGAACGACGAACTCCATCCAGAAGCCTTGAGTAAAGATACGATCTGGAGTTGCACCAGAGTTGAAAGCAAGAACGTTTGCAGAGATAGCAGCTACAAACATAGGGTTACGAATAGGAGAAATGACTAGGCCACCGTGAATACCAAGGAACCAGAAAAGCTGAGAAAGAATAACTGCTACAAGAATACCTGGGGTTGTCTGGAACAGACCCTCCATTGGAGCCTGGAGAAGCGAATAAACCCAGTCGTTAATGTAGGAGCCAGTGAAAGTTGCAAAAAGGCCACCAAAAACAGAGGTGATAACCAGTGTGAGGAAAACTGGAACCATAACGTTAAAGGAGTTTGCAATGCCAGCTGGAACTGAAGGTGGCATCTTAATACGGATGGCATCAATAGTAGTGAGCTTATCAAAGAGCTCTGCAACAAGAATGCCAACCAACATGCCAACAAATAGGCCCTGAGCACCAAAAATGGACTGGCTCATTGCATTAACCGTTACTGCAGTTGTGCCGTCCGCAAGAGTGACTCCCTCTGGAAGTGCCTTTGCAAGGTTTACTACAAAGTCAGGACGAACCATCGAGATGTAAGCGGCGATACAAACAAGACCAGTCGCAATCTCGGGAGCTTTGTTGTGCTTAGCAATGTTATGAGCAATAAGATAAATGACTGGAAGAGTCATAAAAGAAAGACAGCAGAAGTTAAGTGCAGTAAATGCGGGTCCAAGTACAGACAGTGCAGGGATGAACTGTGCAAGACCAGTGGTATTTGAGGAAATAAGAGTTTTCAACAAAGTACCAAACGATCCGACAATAACAAAGGGCATGAATACGGTAAATGCATCCTTAATGGAGTTGAGATACTTGTTCTCGTCAACCCATGCAGCAACATCCATCAGCTTATCTTCAAGAACCTCTGAAAAAGCCATGACAACCTCTTTTCTAACTTACTATCAGTTCTTACTTACACAAGCTGCTTCAAATTTGCTTCTCAAATTACGTGCAGCTACTTACCAAATCATGAGTGCCAGCTGAACTGGCAATTACATCTAGAACAAACGATTAAGCGTTAAAAGCGGCATATACCTTATCTGCCTGCTCAAGTACTTTTGCGCCATCGCAACGGCCATAAGCAGTTGTATCGATAACATCAAGAGGAGCACGACCATCAAGGATCTTCTCGACTTTCTTTTTAATAAAGCGAACCTGAGGTCCAAGGAGAAGAACGTCGAAGTTACCAATCTCGTCAGCAATGGTTCCCTGCTCAACGGCCCAAATGGTGTCTTCGCGACCTTGCGCCTTAGAGGCTTCTTCCATACGTGCAACAAGGATTGAAGTGGACATACCGGCTGCACATGCGAGCATAATTCTCATAACTTCCTCCAAAATCTTGACTACTACCTGTAGTTACTTACGTACAACTTACTTACGACTTACGTACAACTTTCTACGTGCGGTTTACGTGCGACTTTCTACGTGCGGTTTACGTGCGACTTACTTGCTCTCAACATCGCTTAAACGCTTTTGTAAACTGATAATTCTTTCAGCCAAATCAAGCGTCATAACTGCCATAGTTAGGTGATCAAGTGCATGAACAAGAATGATGTTCACGTCGACGGGATTACCAGAAGCTTCCTGTGTCAGAAGTCCAAACTGAGCGTCATGAGCGGAAACCATTTCAGCGCGACCCTCTTGGATAAGCTCTTCAGCAGAATCAAACCTGCCTTCCGAAGCTTCATCGATTGCTTCAAGAGCACAAGACTTTGCTACGCCTGCATGAGCAATAAGTTCAGTTGCAACTTCGTACTTCTCTTCATCCATGTCTTTCACCCTTTCTGTACTACTGTGTGTTTTTTAAACTACTAAGGAACTCTTCGAATGTTTGATTCTGAATAAGCTCCTGAATTGCCTGTTCACTAATGAGAAAATGAGAAAACGTTCTAAAGAACGACTGGAGTCGCCAGTCTTTATCTTTTGCAATACACACAAGAAACACTGCCTGAACCGTATTTGCATTCCAGTTCACAGGCTTGTCTAAAATTCCCACAACTACAGCACTTTTTGAACTCATGGCGTTCATGGGATGTGGCATTGCAACGTTATTACCAAATGATGTTTGAGCTGCGGTTTCACGCTCATAGACGGACGATTTGAACTCTTTTGGAAGGCTGAGCTTTTGTGTTGCCTGTTCACACAGGTAGTCGATGACATCTTCTTTTGTCGAAAAATCAAGATGAGAGAAGAAGAGATCTGACGAGAAGAAATCACTTAGTTCATCTACAGAGAGTTTCTCGTCATGAAAAACGCTTTGCATACTTGAAATGTCACTAGCATCAAGGAAATTTGAAACCTGTCTAATAGGAACAGGTAGAGCTTTATTAATTGGAACCGTTGAAAAGACGTAATCAATATCAGTAAAGTCAACACGATCAATTTTGGTAACGTCACAAAGCTGAATGGTGTTGATATAAGGGCCAAATGCGTCGCGGACGCGCCATTCTAGTAAGCGCGCACTGCCTGCGCCACTTGCACAAACTACCAGGATATTCTTCTTTGGTGCCTCAGTTTTACGTCGCTCCAGAGCCAAGGCAAAGGCAAGAGCAACAAATCCGATTTCATCATCGGAAACCTTGGTCTTGAAGTAATCGCTCAGCACTGAACAAGCATCGATTGCCATAGAGTAGGCAAGCGAAAAACGTGTTTTAATATCTTTTAACAGCGGATTATTCACAGTCATGTTGTACTGAAGGCGTACAGACAGAGGAACAACATGTCTTGCAAGATTCATCTGTAGCTCAAGGTCATTTCTAAAGTCAAAGCGATATGCCGACCAAATAACCTCAATCATCTGCTGAACAATTGACCATGCCTCATCAGAAATGACAAGAGAGTCTTCTTGGCCTGCCTCAGAAAGCGATTGCTTACCAGCAAGGTGAATTGCAATGTAGGCAACCTCTTCCTCTGGGAGCGAAACCTGGAACTGCTGTTCAATTTCATGAGCAATCTTCTGAGCAGTTGCATAGCCAGCATTATTCTTGATAGAGGAAAGGTTCTCTTCTGTTAGAGGAACATAGCAATTGTTTGTTATTCTCGAGAGCGCAATGGCAATGTGGATAATCAGATTTTGATGTGCAGCAGGATTAATACGATATCCATCTGCATCAATAACCTGTTCAACTACAGAAGAAATACGATTGAGCTGGAAATCATTACCCTCAAGAATTCCTTGTGCACCAAGCTTCTTCAAGACTTGGTTTGCAATACAGATCCTACGATTAACCTCAGAGCCCTCTACTTTAATTCCGTAGTAAGGACGCTTAAGAATGCTGAGATGGAATTTTGCAATTTCTTTTTCTACCAACTTAATGTCGGTAGAAAGCGCACTTTTTGAGACAAACAGCATCTCAGAAAGCTCTTCGAGAGTAATCCAATCATTACGCTGTAATAGATTACTGATAAGAAAATCTACTCGTTCCGCTGGAGATGATGGTTTAGCTGTCTGAGCTGCAATATGACGCTCTTTTTGGAAAGCATCAAATCGATCCTTGTCATCGACAATAAGCTCATAGTCAGTGCCTCTGTGTTTAATAATGCGTGCAAAACCCTGAAGTTCTTCATTAGCCTGGTTGACATAAGAGCGCATAGTACGAGAGCTAACCTCAAGAGCAGAAGCAAGTTCTTCAGGAGTCATCCTATTCTGTGCAACAAGAAGCTCGATTAGCTTTGTAATCTCCTTGCGCATGGAACGACTCCTTTCTCCCGCTCAGCACGTACTTGCTTTACGGTCTAAAGGTACTTGATAGTTAATACCACCTCAATGTTATTTTCTGCCACAAAAGTTGGAAGCAAGCTGAACGAAGTAGAAATTTATATAAATAGCTGGTGAAATACCTGCAATTTTGGCAGGCAGACACTCTGATACCTAGCAGTTATGCAGATATTAAAGCGATGTGTTATCTGTTGAAGTAGTTGCAAAATATTTTTACGAGGTTGACGCACATTTTCAAACGCCCTTACCCTCTATCAATCATATTTTGAAAATTTGCATATTGATTACTGAATATACGATTTCATGAATAGCGAGTTTTACTAGAGTTCTTTTGAGGCCTCATTTGGGTAAAAAATCCGTTTAGTTGGAAATGGAATTTTATGTTATGCCAAATTAACTCCAACTAAGACGATTTTTTACCGCAAAAATTTCAATCAACTGCGGAAACGCTTTATACAGAATTATGAATTCTCCAACTAAACGGATTTTTTACCACTTGGGAGTCATTTTTGGGGCAAAATCGATGCTTCCCCACCCAAAGCGAAAATCCACCTGCATAAAAGTACCCGGCTATTCATTTTCATGAATAGCCGGGT
>CALBBS010000012.1 GCA_937926845.1 uncultured Atopobium sp.
GGCCAAGGTGGTGGACCTGGTCAGGGCGGAGGCCCAGGCCAAGGCCAAAGCCAAGGCGAGAATACCAATCAAGGTGAAGCTGCAGGCCAGAGTGGTACTACTACCAACAATGGTCCGCAGGGAGGACCAGGAGGAACACCTCCACAGCAAAATGGTGGAAACGGTGGACCAAAGGGACAGGAGGCGGAGAAGAACACTGAAGCTGAGGCAACCACCACAACTACCAACTTCATCTCCCTTACAGAAGTTGATAAGACTGTTTGGTTTAACCTTGGTGGAGCCGCTATTTCTCTGGTAGCTGCAATTATCTTTGCAATAAAGTACAAGAAGAACTAGACGTATCACACACAAAATGCATGGATAACATGGTGGCGCTAGAGCGCAAAACCACAGCTACAAAAGACACCCTGCGGGTTATAAACTCGCAGGGTGTTCTTATGTTGTAAGGAGTATCACGTGCACGCTTTATTGAGGGAGAGCGTGGGGCCTGTTTGCTGCAAGAGACTGGAATGTAGAAGCAGTTACTCGTCCTTCGAGCATGTGTCATCCAGGAAGGAATCCTCTTCGTTATCATCACGTACAAGCAAGGAATTGAATAGCTTGTCAATATCGCTTTGACGCTGGATCGTTTCTTCTTCAGCTAGTATCCACGTGCCATCTTGGTAATAAAGAACGTCACCCTGGCAAGCGTTGCTTGGGAGCTCGTCGGCAGAGACGGTAAGCATATTGCCTGGCTGATCATCTAATTCAAGAACAGCAAGATTGTTGTCTTCAAATCGATCAATGATTGCTTTCATTATTTGGACCTCGATGTCGATGACGTGCCAGATTTTTCTTGTGAGGTAGGAGCTACAACGGTACCGTTTTTCTCGCTAGATATATCAATGGTTGTACCATCGCAGGTAATGGTAATAGTTCCGTTGGCGCCCGTGCCCCAGACCTCAACGGAATGCTTGTGGAGGGCGTTTAGGACCGACTGCATGGGGTGACCGTAGGAGTTGTCCACGGCGTATGAAAGGACGGCGTAGGTGGGCGAGAGCTTGTGAATCAGCACCTCGGTAGTGCCTGTTCGGGAGCCGTGATGCGAAAGTTTGAGCACGTCAATGTGACCTGGATTGGAGTTCAAGATGGCGTTTGTGGGCGCGTCTCCCGTAAAGAGGAACGTTTTGTTACCAACAGTCAGCTTGATGATTATCGAGTAATCGTTGGTTTCGGGGAAATTTGCGTCTTTGGTAGGCCAGAGAATCTCTAACTTGTAGGTATCGGTTTGGTCGATGATAGTACCCGCTTCGGCAAGGGTTATCTGCAGGTTATTGTTCTGGATGGCAGTCAGAAACTTTCTGTATGTTGCTGTGTTGTTTGTCTTATTTGGCGCGTAAATGGTCCCGATTTGAGTGTTGGAAATGACATCCGCCATGCCACCAATGTGATCTTCGTCGGGATGGGTGGCCACCAGGTAATCAATCTTGTCTCGACCAAGTTCTTGGAGGACCTGGGCAATTTTTGGGGCAGATCCTGTGGGCCCTGCGTCGATAAGTACGGTTTTCTCGGGGAGTGCGATGAGAATGGCTTCTCCCTGGCCGACGTCGATGAACTTGATAGTTACGTTTGTGCTGGCCTGAGCGGTGGCTGACGGAGCACCGGAATCTG
>CALBBS010000013.1 GCA_937926845.1 uncultured Atopobium sp.
CGCCGTTTGTGTCTTCGGAGTCGTTTTCGTCATCTTTACCGGTGCAGAGGTGGCCGCCCTTGTGGAGCTTGTGAGTTTCCAGCGCGTAGAGCCACGCAAAGCGGACACCGTGCATGAACAGGGTAATTGCGACAATAATTCCCAGAATCTGCAGGATATTGAGGCCTCCGTTAGTGCCAGGAAGTACGGCAAGGGGGAGTTGCATTCCTAGGAAGACAAAGATGGTACCGTTGATGAGGAAGCTGATGACTTTCCACGTGGAATCCGAGACTAATTTTTGCTTTGCAAGCAGCGTTTTATTGCTCTGCCCTCGAGGGAGCGCAATCACCAAGCCGGCCGCTACAACAGCAAGTACGCCAGAAACGTGGAAGGTTTCGGCAAGAAGATAGACAAGAAACGGCGTCAGTACTTCGTAGAGGACGTTTGCGACGGTGTCCTCGTAGCCCAACCTACCAAGCATTGCGTTGATGGCAGAGAAGGCAAAGCCGGTGACAATTCCCACTGCCACGCCGCCTACAAAAAGCACCGTAAAGGATCCTGCTGCATCTATCAGGGAAAACGTTCCCGTAACGGCTGCTGCAACGGAGAATTGAAATGCGACAACGCCAGATGCGTCGTTAATCAGAGACTCTCCGGAGAGAAGCGTCTGCTGGCGATGGGTCAGGTGGATGTTGGACTTAAGTGCGGTAACCGTGGCTGCATCAGTTGGTCCTAGCGCCGAGGCTAGCGCAAACGCTGCGGCTAGAGGGATTGAGGGAACCATCAGATGGAGGGCGTAGCCGACCGAAAGAACGCTGACAACCACCAGCGCAATTGCAAGCGACAAAATGCTGTTCAGGTTAAGGATAAGTGCACGAATGTTGGTTTCTCTCGTCTCGTTGAAGAGGAGCGGAGCAATGAAGAGCAGCATAAAGAGCTCGGATTCCAGGTGAATCTCTTGGACGCTGGGCAAAATGAGCGCAACGAGCAGGCCGATAATCACCTGGATAACCGGGATGGAGACGTTGACAAATTTGTCGATGACCGAGGAAGCTGCGACGCAGGTCAAAACGATGAGCACAAATTCAAATGTCTCCAACAG
>CALBBS010000014.1 GCA_937926845.1 uncultured Atopobium sp.
GAGCTTAGCCTCGCCGTTAGAAACGTCCTCTATGCCGGCAATGACCTTGAGCAGGGTGGACTTTCCCATTCCGTTTGGACCCACGACGCCGATTTTTGCGCCTGGGTATACGCCGACGGTGACGTCATCAAGGATTACCTTCTCGCCGACAGCTTTGCGAGCCTTGTACATCTGATAGACAAACTCTGCCATGTGCTCCTCCTTAAGGGGCTGTCAGATGAAATATTCACATAGTCCATTCTAATGAAATATTGCGAGGACTCCACAGTAGAGAAGCTGGAAAGAGTTGCGGTGCGCGAGAGTGCGACGTGAAGCGCAAAAACACACCTATGTCGGATAATCTGTCAAAAAGGCGTATACATTGCACTCAAAACCTCTATATCGTGCAGATTATTAGACTTAGGTGTGTTTTTTGCTTCGCATTTAGCAGATTATCCGACATAGGTGTGTAGCTAGAGGCTCGAAAATAGCGGTAGTTAAACTATTTATATATTACTATTCATCATTACGCATACTGAACATTATTTATACATAAGAATGAATTAACCCGTTAATTGTGATCATGGCTCGCGTTAGATAGCCGCCTTCGGATGGTTTATCGCAAGGGACACCAAATCTCCAAGCTATATAGCATAATCGCACTGTAAATTGCCATTCAACCGCGTCGTTACAAACGAGCAGGAAGAATAGCTACTAAATTGTGCTTTAACGTAGGCTATTTAGTTAACGTGGCCTTTTGTGGTTTAAGTGAGCTTATGGTTTTACGTGGCCCTGATTTGCTTTTTCTACGGCGTCTTTAACCATCTGCGCGTACAGGGTACCGCCTCGATTAATGGAATCTGAATCAGAGCCAAAGTGCACGTAGTCAGTACCTGCCCAAATGTCAGGATTATCCTGAGCAACCTGTGCCCAGTCCGCGATGGTAATGAAGTCGTACTGTTGCGCGAGCTCAAGCTCGTGTGCGCGAATAGCATTTGCCCCCGCATTAGGATCGGAGTTTCTACCATCATAAGGCGTAACAAAAATGAGGCGATGACCACGAGGAAGCATCTCTACGATTCTATCAACTGCATCTGCTCCACCCACAGGGTTGGTACCCAAAGCTATAACAACGTCCTGGTAGAGAGTATTGTTATCGATGGCAGTCTGCAGAAGATCTGCACCCATAGCAACGTTTCTACTAACAGAAGCGTCAATTTGAGCGTCAGGCAGCGCTTCCTGCAAGAAAGGGCGAGCGCGCAGAGAAACAGAGTCGCCGATGTAGGTGATGCCCTCGACAACGTTGTAATCACTTGCCTGAGAAGTATCCGCGTGCTTTCGCGTCATAGTCATAGCGCTCTGCTCCTGCAAAGATGCATTGAGCAGAAGGTCATTCTGGAAATCGCTCAGCTGTGGAGCGGTCAGTGCAATAAAGGCAACAACCGCAGTAAACGGCACCAGTATAAGGCCGGTAGCGCGAAGAACCTTCTGAGCATCAAGCTTAATGCGCGAGAAGAGCTCTGGAGACTTGCCCGCCAAAGCTGGCTCAATCACATAGAACGAGCAGCTTGCAAATACAAATGAGAGCACAAGAGTCAAAAGAGCCGCAAGAACTGGATTGACCTTCTCGGCAAAAATAATGTACAGCGGCCAGTGGAACAGATACACGCCGTAGCTGGTGTCTGCCACAAATGAGACAATGCCAGGCTCTTTGATGTCGTCTGTC
>CALBBS010000015.1 GCA_937926845.1 uncultured Atopobium sp.
ATTTTGCTACGGACGCACACCTCCGCGCAGCCCTTCGCAAGCTCAGCGCAACACCTACAAGCATTATTATTTCGCAGCGTGTAGCTGCAGTTATGCAGGCAGATAAGATCCTTGTTCTTGACCATGGCAAACAGGTGGGGCTCGGAACACACAAAGAACTTCTCGCCACGTGTCCGCTCTATAAAGAGATTTGTCTCTCACAGCTTCGTCCTGAGGAGGTGGAGTAATGGCCGATATGTATTCTGGTGGAAGTACCTCCGCTATTGCATCAAGCGCACCTGAGCACGATAAAGGCGGCTCCGCTGACGCTATCTCCATGTCCGCAGCAGAAGTCACACGCCGACTAGCTTCATGGGTTTCTCCACACGGAGGTTTTTTGATCCTCGCACTGGTCTCGTCTATTGCAACCGTACTGCTCCAACTCTGGGTCCCCATTATTGTGGGTAGTGCCATTGACCAGCTCATTAGATTGGTTCAGGGCGGCGAGGCTGCTTTGCTGCCAACACTAACCCTTCTCTCAGTAGTTGTATTGCTTGCAAGTGCTACACAGTGGCTAGCTTCTTGGTCTACCAATAAGCTTACCTATCTGATTACACGCGACCTCAGAGACGCAGCTCATGCTAAGGTGGCAAACCTACCGCTTTCATACATTGATACGCATTCTCAGGGAGATTTGCTCTCTAGGGTAGTTAACGATGTGGATCAGCTTGGTGACGGCCTTCAACAGGGCCTGACGCAGTTCCTTACGGGCGTGGTGACCATTATTGGAACCTTATGCTTCATGTTCTATATGTCGATTCCTATGGGCCTTGTAGTTGCTCTAGCTACGCCGCTCTCTATTATTGTTGCTTCCGCCATTACCAAGTACGCAAGCTCATCTTTTAGCAAGCAGCAGGGCTACCAGGGCCAGCTTGGCGGATACGCAGAAGAGATGGTCTCAAACCAGGAGCTTATTACTGCTTTTGCCCACAAGGATGCCATTATTGAGCAGTTTGAAGCTATTAACGAGAAACTCCGTGTAGTTGGAGAACGTGCGCAGTTTGCCTCTTCGCTCTCTAACCCTTCTACGCGTCTGGTAAACAACTTCATTTATGCACTGGTAGCTGGACTTGGCTGCATTTGCGTTTTGACGGGCGTTCCTTCTGTGCTTACCATTGGTCAGGTGCAGAGCTTCCTCTCGTATGCCAACCAGTACATGAAGCCTTTTAACGCCATTTCCGCAGTTGTTACACAGGTTCAGACAGCCTATGCAAGCGCTCGTCGAGTCTTTGATCTTCTCGATGCAAAGGAAATCAAGCCTGATCCAGTAGACGCTGAAGTCATCCAGAATCCACAGGGCTCCATTGAGTTTGATGATGTGGCGTTCTCCTATGATCCCAAGTACCCGCTGCTCAGCCATATCTCATTCAGAGCAGAGCCTGGCCAGAAGATTGCTCTTGTTGGCCCAACTGGCTGCGGCAAGACCACCCTTATTAACCTGCTGCTGAGGTTCTATAGCATTGATTCTGGTGCAATTTATGTAGACGGTCATAACACGCAAAAGCTCACCCGTGCATCGCTGAGAGAGCAGTTCGGCATGGTGCTACAGGATACGTGGCTCTTTAAGGGAACCATTAAAGAGAATATCCGCTATGCAAAGCCAGATGCCACCGATGAAGAGATTATCGCTGCAGCTCAAAAGGCTCAGGCACACGAGTTTATCCAGCAGCTTTCTCAGGGTTACGACACCGTGGTAGGAGAGTCTGGCGGATCTCTATCTCAGGGTCAGCAGCAGCTTTTGTGCATTGCTCGCGTTATGCTTGCTAATCCACCTATTCTGCTTCTGGACGAGGCGACTTCAAGTATTGATACGCGAACAGAACAGCTGGTTCAAAAGGCGTTTGACACCATCATGAATGGCAGAACTTCACTGGTTGTTGCTCACAGGCTCTCAACCATCCAGGGAGCGGATTGCATTCTTGTCCTCAAGGACGGCTCAATTCTTGAGCGCGGAACTCATGATGAGCTCTTAGCTAAGGGCGGCTTCTACGCCAAGCTGTATGAGAGTCAGTTTGAGGGTACAGACGCATAAATTAGAATGAAAATTTTTGAAAGAGCCAGCACCTTGAATGGGCTGGCTCTTTTAATGTCACCTGTAATTGACAAACTGGAAGTTATTTTTGCAAGGTGATAAGTCCTGCACAGTCAGACATTTTTTCAAATCGCATTTCTGGAAATTGACCTTTTAGCTCATCCCATACAAAATACATTTCATCACCGTCCCATTCATCTGCCGCAATCCGCATACATTCTTGAAGTAATGTCCGAGTTTCAAATGCTATATCTCCGATATATATACATCCTCCCTCGTTCAACAGCTTAAATAATGATGTAATAAAATCTACTTTTTGAAAGTCTGTAAGATGATGGAGAGAATATGTAGCAATGATCGCGTCATACTTTTGTTTCTGTATAGGTTCCACCAAGCCATTGGAAAAATCGCCTTTATACAAACTTGCTTTAGGCATTTTCTCTTTTGCAATTTCAATCATTCTATCTGAAAAATCTTGTCCGTAAATCGTACAGCCGTTTTCATATAATCTTGAAGTCAGTACTGCTGTTCCAAACCCAATATCTAAGACAGTCTTCGCAGATGAACAAATTACACGATTATAGATTACATTAAGAATAGATTTATAGCCTGCAAAAGGATACGAGCCGTATTTGTCAGACAAACCTACACTCTTATCATAATCATCTGCCCATAAATCAAAACCTTTTTTATCTTGCATATTTCACCTCGATAACTTCCAATTTGTCACTTTGTCTATGCTACAAATTAGATCACACCGGTTTTTGAAAAACTACTTCTATATATATATATAAAAAAGCCAGGAATATTCCTGGCGAGAAATTCTGGTCGGGTGGACTGGATTTGAACCAGCGACCCCTTGACCCCCAGTCAAGTGCGCTACCAAGCTGCGCCACCACCCGTTTGCTTTTGATACGATAGCATTCCAACATAAAATGAGCAAGCAATTCCCGGTAACCGTGAAGATAGAGTAGGTTTGAGATGGACAACTTCTTTCAACGTGCATTTTCGGTGGTTAAGCAGATTCCCGAGGGCAGAGTCAGTACTTATGGGCAGATAGCTCGAATGATAGGGGAGCCAAGAAAGGCTCGCTATGTAGGATTTGCTATGCACCAGAGTCCGGGAGTTGCTGGTGGCGTGCCATGTCACCGAGTAGTCTTTAAAGACGGCTCGCTAGCTCCTGGCTTTGCTTTTGGTGGACCAGATGCACAGAGAGAGCTTCTTGAGGCAGAAGGTGTGCAATTTCTAGAAAACGGTAAGGTAGATATGAAGCACTTCCTCTGGGAAGCATAAAAAGATGAAACATTATTTTATGTTGTGAAATATTCTCCCAGCTAGGGTGCGTCGTTTGCTGGGTACAATCGCTGTGAGTTCCTGGTAGTTAGTGCGTTCCGTTTAATGGAGGTCAAATGAAGCGTAGCTCTAGGATGAGCAAGTTCTTTACTGCTATTTTTGTACTACTGGTAACGTCAGCCTTAAGTGTGAGCATTTTGTCTGGCTGCTCACAAACAGAAAACAAACAAGACCAGACAACATCCACCACTTCAGAACAAAAAGAAGAAAAGAAAGATCAGAAAAAAGAGGATTCTTCCAGCTCCTCTAGCTCTTCATCAAGCAATTCCAATGCTACCGGCTATGGCACCTATCAAATTCCTGATGGTTTCAGCTTTGATAACAGCCTGTATCCAGATCTGCAAATTACTACACAGATTGATAAAGATAGTCTCTGGCCAATCATCATTCGCATTGAGGGTACAGCAGATCAGTTTGATTTGATGAGAAAAGCAACTATCGATGCGGCTCAGAGGGCTCAAGTACTTGAGTCTGCAGAAGAGATTGGCAACACTGTTGACCAGGCTCTTGCGCACCCATCTAACTACAATCTGACTGACTGTGCAATTCTTACTTCCGCACCAGAGTCGTATCGTAAGACCTACGTTATTACGTTTACCGTAAAGAGCCACTACGAGGTTAAGAAGTAGTACGAATCGTACTGCTTATTAGCTTTGTTGTAACAAACATTGCTCCCAAATGGCGCTCGCTTGTGCGAGCGCCATTTGGGTTCATCTCATTTTTTATTGAAGCTCCAGATTCAGACGTGATAACCGCCTGCTGCAAAGCGCTAGCTAGCTTCATCTTTAGCCGCTAACTACTGCAC
>CALBBS010000016.1 GCA_937926845.1 uncultured Atopobium sp.
ACGTATCGCGGTAAAAACGTCTACGATATTCTTGAAATGACTGTTGACGAAGCACTTGAGTTCTTTGGCAGCATTCCATCGATCAAGCGCAAGTTGCAGACACTTCACGATGTTGGTCTTGGATATATCCGCCTTGGGCAGCCAGCGACGACGTTCTCTGGCGGTGAGGCGCAGCGCATTAAATTGGCAACAGAGCTATCACGTCGTTCGACTGGTAAAACACTTTATATACTCGACGAGCCAACGACTGGCTTGCATACTGCTGATGTGCGCAAATTGCTCGAGATTTTACAAAAATTAGTCGATGGCGGCAACAGTATGATAATCATTGAGCATAATCTGGAAGTCATTAAATGCGCTGATTGGATTATTGATATGGGTCCAGAGGGTGGCGACGGCGGCGGAACCGTAGTAGTTTCCGGTACGCCAGAAAAGGTTGCTGCAACGCCAGAAAGCCACACCGGCAAGTTCCTCAAAGAGATTCTAGACCGCGATAATGCACGTCTAGCTGCAGAGAAAAAAGCTCAGAAGAAGCGCGCATAATATGGCGAGAAAAACGGCAAAGGTTCAAAAGACAAACGCCATGAGGGAGCTTGATGCTGCTGGCATTGCGTACGAGTTCCAATCTTATGAGGTGGATGAAGACGTTCCTTCCGGTGAGTTAGGAACTCATATCGCAGAGATGCTTGGAGAAGATCCAGATGCTGCGTTTAAAACACTTGTCTGCGTATCTTCAAGTGGAGAGCATGTGGTGTGCTGCATTCCTGTAGACCAAGAGCTTGATCTTAAAAAGGCTGCAGCTGCCTCCGGTCAAAAGAATCTTTCTATGCTGCCTGTTAAAGAGCTTGAGGGTTTAACAGGTTATGTTCGTGGCGGCTGTACTCCCGTTGGTATGAAGAAGCAGTTTCCCACTATAATTGATGAGACTGCTCAGCTCTTTGAGCTTATCCATATCTCTGGTGGAAAACGAGGACTCAGTCTGACGCTTTCTCCAGAGGATTTAGCTTCATTTGTATCGGCTACGTTTGCAGATATTGTTCGCGAGGTGCACTAGTGGCATATCAGCCCAAACATATGCGACTTTCAGCAGAGTCTTCTGACGGAACTTTATCTGAAGAAACTCTTAGCAAGGCTCTTGATCAAACTTTTGAAGAGCCTCCTGTAGTTGACAACATTGTTGTTCCAGAGACGTTTCATCAGCCAATTGAAGACGAGGCGTTTGAGCAGATTGTGAGCGAGAAGCTCGAAGAAGTTGCCGCTGAAGAGGAAAAATCTTCGGGAGAAGACGCTCTTGCTACAGAGGGTAGATTTGTTTCAGACAGCTCTTATGGTGAAGAAACCTCCACTGAAGTAGAGGATGCCTCTAAGCAGAAGGATTTAAGTCGTGCTACTTCTATGATGAGCGTGCTTGTTCTGATTAGCCGTATTACGGGCTTTTTAAGAACCTGGGCTCAGGCATTTGCTATGGGTGCTACCGTTCTTGCTAGTTGCTACTCCATTGCAAACACCCTTCCTGACCAGCTCTATGAGCTTGTTGGTGCGGGAATGCTCACCACAGCTTTCTTGCCGGTATATCTCTCTATTAAGAAGAAGGTTGGACAGGATGAGGCAAACGCCTACACCTCCAACCTGCTTTCCATTGTTGTTGTCGCAACTGGACTTGTTGCTGTTCTAGGTTTCTTCTTTGCTGCAGAAGTGGTGTATACACAGTCCTTCTCGGCAGGTGCTGATTTTGACCCAACGCTTGCAGTGTACTTCTTTAGGTTCTTTGTTATTGAGGTTATGCTCTATTGTTTCTCCACCATTTTCTCTGGTGTTTTGAATGCAGAGCGAGACTACCTCTGGCCAGCGGCGGCACCTATTTTTAATAACTTTGTGACTACAGCATCGTTCTTTGCGTATGCTTTCTTGGTCAATACCAATCCTGAGCTTGGCCTTTTGATTCTTGCACTGGGAAATCCACTGGGCGTCTTAATTCAGGTTTTGATTCAGGTTCCCTCACTTAAACGCAAGGGGATTAAGCTCTCGTGGAGAATTAACCTCAAAGACCCCGCGCTTAAAGAGACGCTTAAGATTGGCGCACCTGCTTTGATTGTTGTGGTTGCCACGTTTGTAACTATGTCGGTGCAAACAAGCTCTCAGCTCAGCGTTTCCGCGTCTGGTGCATCCATTGCGGCGTACGCTCGCCTTTGGTATACGCTGCCATATTCCATTTTGACGGTACCTATTACCACAGCCCTCTTTACCGAGCTTTCTGATAGCTGGGCAAAAGAGAATATGGATCAGTTCAAGAAGGACTTTAAGCACGGTATTAACCAGATTCTTTTCTTTACCGTACCGTTCATGATGTACTTGATGATCTTCTCGATGCCTCTTGTTTCTATCATTGGAGCAAGCAAGTTCACCGAAGATCAGCTGCTGTTAACCCAGCAATTCTTGATTGGTCAGTCGCTTGCTTTGCCTCTGTATGGCATTGGTATGTACCTGCAAAAGGTCTGTTCTGCCATGCGTCGCATGACACTCTATGCTGTTTCGGCAACACTCGGATCTGTCGTACAGGTTTTGGTGTTGCTGGTGGGTACTTCTCACTTTGGCATGATGTTTGTAGCAACTACCTCGGCCATCTTCTACGCGGTCATTGACACCATTATGTTGATTAGCCTGCGTAAACACCTTGGTCAGATTGGACTTACGTCCATGGTGTTTGCATTTATCCGCTCAATTCTTTTTGGCCTTGCGGGATCGGCAGTGGCACTTCTGATTATGGTGGGTCTGCGCAGCGTTATTGGTGCGCCAGATGGACGAGCGCTTTATGGTGTTCTGTATTGTATCTTTGCAGGTATTCCAGCTGTTTTGGTTACCTATGGCTTGGCGATTCTCTTCAAATCACCAGAGTCCGCCATGCTTCGTTCACTGGTTTCTCGCGTAAGGTCATAGCATGGCCAGAAGCGGCGCAAAAAACGGCAAAGATAGCTCTCAGAACAACCTTGGTCCCAACTACGTGCCTTCTGGTGCGCCGGGACTTGCGCCGTCGTTTTCTTCTGAGCCCTCAGATGACCTGGTGTCCATTAGAGAGCAGGTTGATCAGGTTCCCACTGATCCAGGTTGTTACCTCTGGAAAGACGGGTCTGGTAAGGTTATCTATGTAGGCAAGGCTAAAAACCTGCGTGCTCGAATGAGGCAGTACGTTACGCTTCAAGATGATCGAGCCAAGATTCCTCTGATGATGCAGGTCGTGCGTAGTTTTGACTACATTGTGGTAGAAAACGAGCACGAAGCACTGGTACTGGAGCGCAACCTCATTGCTCAGTATCGCCCGTACTTCAACGTGGACTTTAAAGACGATAAGAGTTATCCCTACATTGCCATTACAGAGTCAGATACCTTCCCAGCAATTAAGTACACGCGCGAGAAACACAAGAAGGGGACGCGCTATTTTGGTCCCTACACTGATTCTTACGCTGCTCGTCAGACTATCGAGACACTCAGAAAAGTAGTACCTATCTGCTCTGCTACGTGCGTAGAGTGGAAACGCGCAAAGCGTCTGTTAGAAAAAGATCCTGATGGTGCGGCTGTTGCTAACTTGTTGCTTGCAAAGAAGGGGCGTCCCTGTTTTGACTACCACGTTGGAAAAGGTCCTGGTGTGTGCGTAGGCGCCATTGACACCGTTTCCTACGCTAAGAACGTCAGGCAAGTAGAGAACTTCCTCCGCGGAAATCGCTCTGAGATTGTTTCAGAGCTTAAAGACCAGATGCAAGAAGCCGCCGCTGACCTGGACTTTGAAAAGGCGGCTCGACTCAAGTCCCGTCTGACTTCACTCTCTGATCTTGATGACCGCCAGCAGGTCACATTTCCAACCTCGGTAAACATTGACCTCATTGGCATTTACCGAGAAGAAACTATCTCCGCTGCCTGTGTTTTTGTTGTGCGAGAAGGTCGTACCATCCGCTCGGTTGAGTTTATCCTGGATAAGGGTTTGGACGTTTCCGAGGAAGAGCTGGTCTCGGGCTTCTTGAAGCGCTACTACGATGAAACCGCTGACATTCCTGCAGAAGTCAACCTGCCCATCGATCTTCTCGACGCAGAGGTTTTGTCCGAGTGGTTGACACAAAAACGAGGCCACAACTGCGTGCTTCATCACCCACAACGTGGCGAGAAGTTCCGTCTTCTCCAGATGGCTTCCGCTAACGCTCGTCATGCGCTGATGCGCCACATGATTCGCACGGG
>CALBBS010000017.1 GCA_937926845.1 uncultured Atopobium sp.
TTAGGATCAAGCATTGCGCGGACGCGTCCAAATGCCATACCAGCAACAAGAGCGTCGCCGATGTGGAGTGTACCGCGTGTGACCAGAACAGTAGCAACAGAGCCGCGGCCACGGTCAAGCTTAGCCTCAAGAACATTACCAGACGCAAAGGTGTCTGGATTGGCCTTCAGCTCAAGTACATCTGCCTGCAAAAGAATAGTCTCGAGAAGATCGTCGATGCCCAAATTCTGCTTAGCGGAGATATCAACAAACATGTTCTGTCCGCCCCACTCCTCAGGAATAACACCGTACTCGGTGAGCTCCTGACGAACACGGGTAGGATCTGCGCCTGGCTTATCAATCTTGTTGACTGCAACAACAATTGGAACACCAGCAGCCTTTGCGTGGTTGATAGACTCAATGGTCTGAGGCATAACACCGTCGTCTGCAGCAACAATCAAGATGACAATATCGGTAACCTTTGCACCACGTGCACGCATTGCGGTAAAGGTCTCGTGACCTGGGGTATCAATGAAGGTAATCTCACGGCCATTAATGGTGACCTGAGAAGCACCGATTGCCTGAGTAATGCCGCCAGCCTCGCCAGCTGCAACGCCAGTGTGACGGATTGCGTCCAGAAGCGATGTCTTACCGTGGTCAACGTGACCCATGACGGTAACTACTGGAGGACGTGGCTTCAAATCCTTAGGATCATCGTAGAAGGTGAAGGAGTTCTCCTCCTCCTTGGACATAATCTTAATCTGGCGGCCAAGGTCATCAGCAACAATCTCAATGAGCTCATCAGACATAGTCTCTGTGAGCGTCAAAGGATTACCAAGCAGGAACAGGCGCTTAATGATGTCATTTGCAGGAACACCAAGAAGTTCAGCAAGTTCAGAGACAGTAGAACCCTGAGGAACCTTTACGGTATCAAGCTGGGAAATATCCTGGTCGTTTGCAAGTGCTTCCTCAATACGCTGCTCCATAGCAGCCTCTGCAGCCTGCTTCTGACGACGCTCTTTACGCTTTTTACGGCGGCCAGTGGACTCACGGCTTGCCTCTTCAATAGCAACGCGAGCCTCATCTAAAACGCGGCTTCTGTTGTAAGCCTCAGCCTCACGTGCCATGCGGCTATAACGGTCTTCTCCGTCATCTCCACCGCGACGATTCTTCTTGCGCTTGCCGTTTGGACGCTCATCAGACATGGAAGCGTCATCGCGCTCATTCTTGAAGTTGTGACGAGAAGGAGCGCCACTTGCCTCGCTTGCATTAGCACGAGCGTGGTTTCTAGGTCCCTTCTCAGCCTTCTTCTGAGCAGCAGACTCCGCTGCCTGCTGCTTCAATACCTCTTCCTGCTGAGCAATCTGGTCAAGCAGGTTATTGAAAGAAGGAGCAGCCTTAGGAGCGGTATCCTTTACGCGGTTTCGCTCGGCCTCTTCAGCCTCAAGACGCTTCTTCTCTTCCTCAGCGCGGCGGCGCTCCTCTTCTTTCTTGCGAGCAGCCTCCTCTTTTGCGCGCTTCTTCTCTTCCTCTG
>CALBBS010000018.1 GCA_937926845.1 uncultured Atopobium sp.
GCACGCCTGGCAGAGCTTGACCTTGAGCTCAGACATGAGGGAGAGACCCTGGGATACCGTCAGTCAGGCGGCACCACGCTCAAGATTTCTGATCTTTACGCGGATGCGGACCTGATTGAGGCGGCCCACATGGACGCTCTGGCAATTACTGCTCAAGACCCAAATCTTACCAGCGACGCCTATGCTACGCTGGGAATTGAGGCAAAAGATCGCTTTGGTATCTACTTTGAAGAGCTTGGCTATAAGTAATAACCTGCAGGTAAACTGCAGTACAAGATAGGTTTGGTGGCGAGAAACCCATGAGGATTGTTGGCGGAAAATGGAAAGGTCGTGCAATTGAGGCCCCTGATGGCAAGGGGACTACGCGACCAACCACTGATCGTACGCGTGAGGCTATTGCAAGCTCCATCTTGGCTTCTCGCGGTCTTGACCTCAGCGAGTCTAGAGTGCTTGACGCTTTTGCAGGTTCAGGTGCTATGGGTTTTGAGCTTCTTTCTAGAGGAGCGCTATACGCTGCTTTTGTTGATAAAGATAGAAAGACGTGTGATCGCATTAAGCGTACGGCTCAATCTCTTGGCGTAAGCACCTCTGAGATGAGTGTTATCTGTGGAGATACGACTCGCTTAGCTGAGTCATCCCAGCTGTTTGGAGGTCCTTTTGACGTGGTATTTTTGGATCCTCCTTATGCCGTCGAGGCAGAGGTAGTATCCAAGCTGCTCAAAGACTTGATTCAGTCGGGAAGTCTGACAAAAGATGCTGTAGTAGTCTATGAGCATAGTCATAAATCTGATTCAGTTTCTCTTGATAATTTTGAGCTTTCTAAGAGTAAGCGTTATGGTATTGCTCAAGTTGATTTACTTGTTCGTTGTGAGGGATAGGAGATACGTTGAACAGCATCACTCACGTAGTTGTACCAGGTACTTTTGACCCCGTCACAAACGGACACCTTGATGTAATCAAACGGGCTTCTCGCCTTTTTGAAAATGTTACGGTAGCTGTTGCGGCTTCAAAGCGCAAACACGGCACGGGAACTACGTTTTCTCTTGAAGAGCGTGTACAGATGCTCAAAGACGCTCTGGTAGATGAAGGACTTGTGGACGTTTCTGTAGAGCCTATGGAAGGTCTTCTCGTTGATTTCTGCAATGCTCGCGGCGCAGGTGGTGTTGTTAAGGGCCTGAGGGCTATGACAGACTTTGAGTATGAGCTGCAGCAGGCAGATCTTAACGCTCATATGGCTCCTGAGCTGGAGAGCGTCTTTGTTATGTCCAGTCCAGAGTACGGCTATATTTCTTCTTCAATTGTGAGAGAAATTTCAGCTATGGGCGCAGATGTATCATTTTTGGTACCAAAGAACGTCATCAAAAAGCTTGAAGCTCTGCATAATTGCGGTAATTAAGTATATTTGCCCTGCATTTTCATTATATTCTGCTAACATTCTTAAAAAGGTGTTTTATGCGTCGTGCTCATAAGGGCTAAAACTGCATATAACACGGCTTATGTATTGGATTGAAAGGAGCCCTGGATGCAGCCAGGCGAGGAAATTGAGAGCCTTGTATCTGAGATTGAGCAGATGGTAACTGAGGCTAAGTCACCTTTTATGGATGGCGGTAACAAGAAGATTATTGATGCCCAGGACTTCTACGAGCTGCTTGACGAGATTCGTCGTGTCTTCCCAGAAGAGTTTGCAACCGCTCGTCGCATCATCAAGGAAGAGGATGAGACCCTTGAGCGCGCACGTGCTCAGGCAGAATCCATCATTGCTGACGCACAGCAGCAGGCTATGATTCTTGCTGGTGACCAGGAGGTTGTCCGCCTTGCTCAGCAGCAGGCAGATGGCATTCGTGACCAGGCAGAGCAGTATGAGCGTGATACTCGCTACAACGCTGAGGAGTATGCAGATACCGTTCTTGCTCACCTTGAGGAGAACCTCAAGAGCCTGACAAATTCAGTCTCTCGTGTTCGTCAGACACTTGATGAGAACTCTGGTCCTCGTAACACCAGCAATAACGTTGCCTGGTAATTCCAATGCAACCAGTTCTTTATGCACTAGATGATCGTCTTGCAAATGCAGGCGATACCGTTTCTTATGCGGGTCATCTTAATGAAGACTCGTATGAGCTAGGGGAGCATGAATTTTCTCTTCCTATGGGAATTGATTTTGATCTAGTGCTTACCAACGCGGGTGAGGGCATTTTGGTTACCGGAATGCTTCGTGCTGACGCAGTTGGTACGTGTGACCGTTGTCTTGAGGACGCACATCTCTCTTTAAACGCAGAGGTAGATGAGTATTATCTCTTTGAAGAGCCTGTAATTTCTGCAGATGATGAAGATGAGGCAGATTACGTTTTAGTAAATGCCGATAAAACCATCGATCTTGCAGAGGCTCTTTTGCCTTCGCTTGTTATGGAGACACCTTATGTTGTACTGTGCAAGTCCGACTGCAAGGGACTTTGCCCAGTATGCGGTTGCAATCTGAATGAAGAGGATTGCGGTCATGCAGCTCAGATTGAGCAGAAGCGAGAAGAAGAAAAGCTTGCTTCAAATCCGTTTGCGGCTCTCAAAAATCTTGTGATTGAGCCGGATTCGGAAGAGTAAAATAAAATTTCTTCTCCTAAATGGTGAAGAAATGCTGTATCTACGTACAAAATGTGTCAGTACGTGGTATAGTATCCAACGCATTATGTGAATGGGTCGCGCCCTCATGTGTTTTAGGGGCGCTAGCAAGAGCAAAAGAGGTTTAAGATGGCAGTACCTAAACAAAAGAAGGGCCGCGGCGCAACCCACACCCGTCGTTCGGCAAACAGCAAGCTTAACGCAGCAGCTCGCTCTGTATGCCCACAGTGCGGCGCTCCAAAGCTTCCTCACCACGTATGCCCTAACTGTGGCTTCTACAAGGACCGTGAGGTTGTTGTTACTGAGTAACACTCATACATCGTATGGCCAAGAAGGCTGGTTCTTTAGGGGCCGGCCTTCTTTTTTATAGCACTAAGGAGTTGTCATGCCCGTTATTTGTGTAGACGTTATGGGATCTGACCAAAGCCCTGAGGTTGTTCTTGAGGGAGTTCGTATGGCTCTTGAGAAGGACAAAGAGCTAGAGGTTTTTCTCGCCGGAGCTGATGAGTTTGTTACTCCTTTTGCAAGCAAGCATGAGCGCACAAAGGCTTTGGTAACCACTGAAGTTATTGCAATGAGTGAGCATCCTGCTAATGCGGTTAGACAGAAGAAAGACGCCAGTATTGTAAGGGCTGCGCAGGCAGTCAAGGCTGGAGAGGCTGACGGTCTTTTCTCGGCAGGCTCTACAGGAGCAGTGCTTACTGCAGCTACCTTTGGTATTGGTCGCATCAAGGGCGTAAAACGCCCTGCACTTACCCTGATTCTTCCAGGACTTGGTGGCCATAAAACAGTCTTTTTGGATACTGGTGCTAACGCTGATGTGCGCCCAGAAGTTTTGGTGCAATTTGCACAAATGGGCAAGGCTTTTGCCAATGCATCGCTTGGAATTGAAAACCCAACCATAGGACTTCTCTGCAATGGTTCTGAAGAGACCAAGGGTTCTGAGCTTGCTCTTTCATATCACGCAGCTCTTGCAGAAGCGGCTATTAATTTTGGTGGAAATGCTGAGGGAACTGATATTTTAGGAAGCCGCTTTGATGTTATTGTGACAGACGGTTTTACAGGAAATGTGGCCTTAAAATCCATTGAGAGCACAGGCAAGTTTATTATGTCTAGCCTCAAAGACGCAATTAATTCCTCCAAGAAGGCTGCGTTTGGTGCACTTCTTTTGAAGGATGCTTTGAAGGCTACAGCAGCGGAACTTTCAGGAGATTCTGTTGGCGGCGCCTTCTTGCTAGGTGTTTCTGCACCTGTACTTAAAGGACATGGTGCTACCAGCTCTTCTGCTGTGTGCGCAGGAACACTTTCTGCAGCAAATGCAGTACGTGCCAACCTTATCGAGAAAATTTCCTCGTCAATTCAGCTGTAGTAAAAGCGTCTGAACATAAAAATTTTTATAAGTTATGGTGGAGCCCATGGACAATTCTGTGGGCTTTACTTTTTTTAAGATTGTTTGTTTCAGCTTTAGTAATGTCATCATACAGACGCCCATCACGGGGTAAAATTACTAGCGTCATTGTTGTGTGCAAGGAGGATGTATGGATCGCACAGAAACACTTGAAAAGGTAATTGACGTTGTAAGAGAGACGCTGGACCTTGATGATTCAGTTGAGCTTACTGAGGGCACCTCATTTAAGGACCTTGGTGCAGATTCTTTTGATCTTTTGCAGCTTGTCACAGACCTTGAGCAAGAGTTTGATATGACCTTTGATGCAGAAAACATCGATGAGATTGCTACCGTTGGTGACGCAGTAGATGCTATTCTTGCTGCTTAAGTAGGTTTTATACGTGAAATTGCACGAACGAGTAGCTGCTGCAGAAGCTATTTGCGGTCACACATTTACCAATAAAGAGCTTATTGAGGCTGCCCTCACACACCCTTCGGCAGTGGAGGGCAAGCCTGTTTCTGCTTCGTATGAGCGCCTGGAGTTTCTGGGTGACTCAATTCTTGGTGCCATTATTGCAACGGAGCTGTTTGAGCGTTATCCAGATATGGATGAAGGCCAGCTTACTAGGTTGAAAATCTCTCTAGTATCCGGCCACACGCTTTCCATTGTCTCTGATGCTCTAGGAATTTCTCCCTTAATTGTTATGGGAATTTCCGAGAAGGGCACGGGAAAGCGTGGCATGAAGTCTGCTCTGGAGAACGTCTACGAGTCCATTGTTGGCGCGCTCTACCTTGATGCGGGTTTTGATCCAACGCACGATTTTGTTATTCGTACGCTTGGACCTCACATTTCTCCAGCGCTTGCAGTTCGTTCGGTAAGCCCTAAATCTCGTTTGCAAGAAGCGGTACAGGCTAAAGGTAAGGCTACTCCTGAATATAAGCTTATTGGCGAGAGCGGACCTGCTCACACACCAACGTTTACCGCTGTGGTATTTGTCGACGGCCTTAAGGTGGGTCGTGGACAGGGACCATCAAAGAAAGCCGCAGAGTCAGAAGCCGCTCAAGACGCACTGGTACGTCTTGGTGTGGATGACGCTCCGCTTGATGCTGATGCAGAAATGCACCTAAGGTAGAAAGGTACCCTGTACCCGTGTATCTAAAATCGCTGACACTTAAGGGTTTTAAGTCATTCGCTGATAAAACTCAGATGGTTTTTGACCCCGGCCTTACCGTTGTCGTTGGTCCTAACGGCTCGGGTAAGTCCAATGTCTCTGACGCAATTCTCTGGGTATTGGGCGAGCAGAGCGCTAAGATGCTCCGTGGCCAAGCCATGGAAGACGTTATCTTCTCTGGCTCATCAGCAAGGGGAGCGGTGGGCGTTGCTGAGGTAACGCTGGTTCTGGATAACTCCGACCACACTATTCCTATTGATTTCTCTGAAATTGGCATCACCAGGCGCATGTATCGCTCTGGAGAGTCTGAGTACCTGATTAACGGTGCTCCTTCAAGACTCATGGATATCCAGGACATTTTGCATGACTCTGGCCTGGGCAAAGATACCCACTCCATTATTTCTCAGGGCAAGCTCGATTCCATCTTGTCGAGCCGTCCTGAGCAGCGTCGTGAGCTTATTGAAGAGGCAGCAGATATCTCTAAGCATCGCCGCCGCAAAGAGCGTGCGGAGCGCAAGATTTCTTCCATGGATGAGAATCTCACGCGAGCCAAAGTGGTTTCTCGCGAAATTACCCGCCAGCTTAAACCGCTTGAGAGACAGGTAGACAAGGCTTCTCGCGCTAAAGATCTGTCTGCTCAGCTCAAAGATTTGACGGTTCAGCTTGCGGTTGATGACCTTCGTCAGCTGCAGTTTACTCATGGCAAGTTGGAGGCACGCGCTAAAGAGGCAGAGGCTGCTATTGAGCTTGCTCAATATCGTGCGGGCGAGAAAAACCGTGAGCTTGAAAAGCTTCAGTCACTTCTTGAGCAAAAGGGTCTCTTTGTTGGAGACTTGGGTGAGCAGCGCCGTCGCATGCAAGAGATTCTTGGTCGTATGGGATCTGACATGCGTCTTTTGGAGGAGAAGGGCAAGAACATGGTTTCTCGCCTTTCTGACACGCGTATGCAGCTTTCTGTGATGGATAAACAGAAGGCAGACGCTGCAAAAGAAAATGTTGAGCTTTCTGGTCAGCTGGCAACAATTCGTGCAAAGGTTGCGGATCTGACGGAGAGCGTGAACGCGCTCCAAGAGGCAGCTAACCAGGCAATTGCCGAGCGTCGTGCTCTTGATGTAAAGATTTCTGACTGTACTGCGTCTGAGCGAAGTGCGCGTAATACCGCTGATAAAGAAACGCTTGCGTATGTAAAGCTTGAAGAGCAGATTGCTCATGCGCAGGTAGAAGATCAGATGTTTGAGTCAAGGTTGACTCAGATTACGGAAGCGCTTGAGATTGCTCGTGCTGCTCTAGAAGATAGTGGCGCTAAAGAAGCAGAGCTCACTGCGGCTCTTGAGAAAGCTCGTCAGGAGTCCGAGGCGTTTGTTGCTGAGA
>CALBBS010000019.1 GCA_937926845.1 uncultured Atopobium sp.
GTACCTGCATCTGTCCGCTTCATGCCTGGCATTGAGGATGGCGTTGTTGTCCGTGCTGGTGACCAGATTACCCGCGGCTTCGTCAACTTCCGTATGCTCCGTCGACTCACTGACATTGAGTCCACTATGCACACCTTCGTTGAGTCCGTTAAGGACGTCTATACCTCTCAGGGTGTAGAACTCAACGATAAGCACATCGAGGTTATCGCACGTCAGATGCTTCGTCGTGTTCAGGTTACCAACCCAGGTGACTCTTCGTACCTGCTTGGTCAGTATGTGGACCGCTATGTCTTTGCAGAGACTGTCCAGAACATTACCCTTGCTGGTGGTACTCCACCAGAGGCAGAGCCAGCAATCCTTGGTACTCTGAAGGTTGCAAGCTCTATCGATTCTTGGCTCTCCAGCGCATCGTTCATTCGTACTGCAGGCGTTCTTACCTCTGCAGCTATCGAGGGCGACGTTGACCACCTGCTTGACCTCAAGTCCAACGTTATTGTTGGTAAGCAGATTCCTGCAGGTACTGGTCTCTCCGCATACAACGATGTTGAGCTTACCTATCACGGCGCCAAGATTGATGGCCCAACTTCTTCTCTTGCTAAGTCTCTTCCAGACTGGGCACCAGCAGAGCTTAAGGACATCGAGGAGCAGCTTCCTAAGCAGCTTGACTGGGTCAACGAGGATTACAACGGTGGCGTTTACTCCAAGAATGGCCGCACACTTTCAAGCGAGGACGCAAAGCTGTACCTCTTCGACGATCTTGGCGTGTCACAGCGTTGGACCAACAAGTTCAGCGAGGTTGGCATTGAGACCGTAGGCGATCTTATCGGTAAGACCGAGGAAGACCTGCTTCGCATCGATGGTATTGGTGCAAAGGCAATCGAGGAGCTCCGCGATGGCCTTGAGGCTCGTAACCTCCTCTACATCCTTGAGCCAGAAGAGGATGAGGCAGATTCTGAGGATCTTTCTCAGCTGCTCAACATGGTCTTCTCGCCAGAAGGCGATGGCGGCTTGATGCTGGGCTCTGCAGCTCCATCCACGCACTCTGATTACACCGAGACACTCATCGGTTCATCTTCCGACGAGGTTAGCCCTGATGTAATCAACGAGGACCTTGGTTCTCTGGATGACCTTCTCAATCAGGTTGTCCGCATGGATGCTGAGGCAGACGGCGAAGACGAGTAAGTAATCTCGCCTGATACATCAAACTTTTTCGGAAATTGACTCCGATGCAGAAGAGGACTTCAGCCGTTAGCTGGAGTCCTCTTTTAGTTACGCTTACAGAAGCGAGTATCGGTATATACTAATCTTTTATGAATTACGTTTGGTAAGTCATTTACTTTGCGGCTCTTAAAGGATAGGAATAGCAAATGGATAGTCACTCCCACGATTCTGAACAGTGCGAGCACACTCATTCTACGTGCGATTATGTTTCTGATCAGAAGCTGAATGAATACCTGGTAAACGATGACATTATCTACGATGCAACTCAGATTTTTGATGCACTGTCTGATTTCACTCGATTCCAGATTTTGGGTGCTTTAGTAAATGGCGAGAAAAGCGTAACAGAGCTGCAAGAAATGCTTTCGGTATCTCAGTCAGCAACTTCTCACCAGTTGCGTCTTTTGCGCGACCGAGGTCTTGTTAATGCAAAAAGAGATGGCAGAAAAGTTATCTATTCACTTGCAGATGAGCACGTCACAACGCTGATCCGCGTTGGTCTTGCACACGCAGCACACCTTTTAGATCATTAACATACGTATCGGAACTGTGGAGAGAACTTATGGGTGAGTATCGCATCATTGAAGTTAAGCAGAGTGTTTTTGCAGCTAACGAGAAAAGCGCCGATCAACTAAGAGAAGAAATGAAGAAAAAGGGAACTCTGCTGGTAAACCTTATGTCTTCTCCAGGTTCTGGCAAAACTACCACCCTTAAAAAGACCATTGCTGCCCTGAAAGATAAGGTTTCCATTGCTGTTATGGAAGCTGATATTGATTCAGATGTTGATGCTGCTGCTATTTCAGAAACGGGCGTGAAAGCTATTCAGCTGCACACGGGCGGCATGTGTCACCTCGATGCGCATATGTGCGCTCAGGGTCTTGAAGGTCTCAACGCAGGTGATGTGGACCTTATCTTTTTGGAGAACGTTGGAAACTTGGTATGTCCGGCAGAGTTTGACACCGGTGCCGGTGTAAACGTCACTATTCTTTCTGTTCCCGAAGGCGATGATAAGCCGTTGAAATACCCTTTGATGTATCAGGTCTGTGATGTGGTGCTTGTTAACAAAATAGACGTAGCACCTTATTTTGACTTTGATCTGGAGAAACTTAAGAAAAATGTGGCCCTTAGAAATCCAAAGGCTGTTGTTATTCCTTTCTCTGCCAAAACTGGGGAAGGATTAGACGCTTGGACTGAATGGCTTTCTCGCAAAGTTGCTGAGTGGAAAAGCAGTCAGTAACCAATGGCTAGCGCTTAAAGAATGTCTTATGCCTGATAGGAGAGGTCATGGCAGAGGAAGTACCAGCACGTAAGACTCCAAAAGGTAAAAATGCCATGCGTGGTAGTCTTACCGAAGAAGAAATTGCACGCAGAAATGTATTGCCAACAACTAACCCTGCTGGCGGTCCTATTCGCATACTCGCTCAAAATCACATTACTGAAAATGACAAGGTAGTTCATTACAAAACTGTAGATCCAAATGAGCCTGGACCAGCTTCTTCTGAGCAATTTAAGCCTCTTGTACGAGATGAAGTTCAAAAAATTACGAGCCGCCTTGGTCACAAAATTGTAAAAGATGACCCAGAATATTGGGGCATAGCAGCAATTATGACTGAGGAAGAAGCTGCGGTAACCAAATACATGAAGGTTCGCCAGCCAGTTACCTTAGAGGAGCTTTGCAAGCGTACTGGTAAAACTGCGGGGGAGCTTCAACCTATCCTAGACACCCTGTCTGTAAAGGGCATGATTGAGTACAACTGGGAAAACAAGAGCAAGCAAAAGCAGTATGTTCTTCCCATGTTTGTTCCTGGCTCCGCAGAGTTTACCGTGATGAACGAGCGCCAACTCGAAGAACATCCCGAGATGGGTTCTTTGTTTGAGCGTATGACCTATCTACCGCTCAAAAATGTCACCAAGTTAGTTCCTGAAGGTGGCGCGGGCGTTGGTATGCATGTCATTCCTGTTGAACGCTCCATTGAGCAGGTAAATCACACAGTTACTGTTGAGCATATTTCGCATTGGCTCAAGAAATACGATAGATATGCTGCAACTCCCTGTTCTTGTCGCCTTGCTGAGCGAGTTCGTGGCGACGGCTGTGCTGACGATCCAGAAGATTGGTGTCTTGCCATTGGAGATATGGCTGATTACTGCGTAGAAACAGGAAAAGGCCACTACATTACCTACGATGAGGTTATCGATATCTGTACAAAGGCCGAGAAAAACGGTTTTGTTCATCAGATTACCAACATTGACGGTGAAGATAAGATCTTTGCTATTTGTAACTGCAACGTAAATGTTTGCTATGCACTCAGAACTTCTCAGCTGTTTAATACGCCTAATTTGTCTCGTTCCGCTTTTGTGGCTCACGTTGATGAAGAAAAATGTGTTGCTTGCGGTGGGTGCGTAGAGGTTTGCCCAGCTGGAGCCCCTCAATTAGGTCAAAAGCTTCCTGCTAAGAAGGGTAAAATTTCCTACCCAACGCAGGATCTTCCAGATGATAAGTTCTGGGGAGAGTCTGACTGGGATTGGAATTATAAAAATAACAACCGTATTGAGTGCCACGATACTGGTACAGCTCCTTGCAAGGTTGCCTGCCCAGCGCATATTTCTGTTCAGGGTTATCTTCGTATGGCTGCTGAAGGCCGCTATCGAGATGCCCTTGAGCTCATCAAAAAAGAAAATCCATTCCCTGCTGTTTGTGGTCGCGTTTGCAATAAACGTTGCGAAGCAGCGTGTACGCGAGGAACTATTGACCAGGCAGTAGCCATTGATGACGTTAAAAAATTCATTGCTCAAAAAGATCTAGAGGCAGAACATCGCTTTATTCCAGAGCCAGTTATCCCATCAAATAGAGGCCGATTCAACCAGAAAATTGCCATTATTGGTGCAGGTCCAGCCGGCCTGTCCTGTGCATATTACCTGGCAGAACGTGGTTACAATCCCGTTGTTTTTGAAAAGAACCTCCTTCCTGGTGGAATGATGGTATATGGCATCCCTTCTTACAAGCTCGAGAAAAACGTTGTTGCCGCAGAGATTGACGTTCTTAAAGAAATGGGCGTTGAGATTCGCTGTGGAGTTGAGGTAGGAAAAGACATAACCCTTGATGAACTGCGCGCTCAAGGCTTTATTGGTTTTTACGTTGCCATTGGTTGCCAGGGCGGCAGAAAGGCTAATATTGCTGGAGAAGATGCAGACGGTGTTATTTCTGCTGTTGATTTCCTGCATTTTGTAACCGAGCATCCTCTGCATGAAGTACCTGGTAAGACAGTGGTCATCGGCGGCGGTAATGTTGCCATTGATGCGGCTCGAGTCTCTGCTCGTTGTGGATCAGAGTCAGTTACTATGGTGTGCCTAGAGCAGCCAGAAGAGATGCCTGCACTACCAGAAGAAATCACAGAAGCGCAGGAAGATGGTGTGTCAATCAAGAATGGTTGGGGACCTGCTTTTATTGCCACAGATGAGCAAGGACACGTTTGCGGCGTGATGTTTAAACGCTGTACTCGTGTTTTCGATAATGACAAGCGTTTTTCGCCTTGTTTTGATGAAAAGCAAACAATGTATCTTGAGGCAGATGCAGTGGTCTTGTCTATTGGACAAACCGTTGAGTGGGGAAGTCTTTTGGAGGGAGAGGCGGTTGAGCTTACGCGAGGCAATCTTGCGTGCGCTGATTCCCAGACGTATCAGACTGCTCAGCCCGATGTCTTTGTGGGCGGAGATGTGTACACGGGTCCTCGCTTTGTTATCGATGCTATTGCCGCAGGTCATGAAGCTGCTGTTTCGCTGCATCGTTTTGTGCAGAAAGGCTCTTCTTTGACTATTGGCCGCAACCAGCGCCATTATGTTGAGCTTGATAAATCTGACGCAGCAGTTGAGTCTTGTGGATACGATCATGCAGGTCGTCAGCGTCCCGCATGCGATACGGTCAAAAACATTAGACACAACTGGACAGACCCTAGCCATACCTTTACGCCAGAGCAAATCAGAATCGAGACCGCACGCTGCTTGAAGTGCGGCGCTTCAATTGTTGATGCAAATAAGTGTATTGGTTGTGGTCTCTGTACTACACGCTGTGAGTTTGATGCAATTCACCTGTTCCGCGACAATCCTCACTGTTCAGATATGGTTGCCGCAGAGCATAAGGCAGGAAAGATTCTCTCGTATGTTGGAAAACGTGCGGTAAAGATTATTAAGAACCCCGCGAGAAAAACAAAGACTCCTAAGCCTCAGTCACACGTAACAACCGATGAGCTTGGTAATCCCGTTTCTGCGGGCAGTACTGGTATTTCAAGCTAACATGCATGAGCTGGGAATTGCGTTTTACCTCATAGATATGGTTGAGGATCTAGGCAAACAGAATAACCTCACCTCTGTTGCGCGTGTAAAGTTGCAGCTAGGGGAGGTATCTGGAGTTGTTCCAACGTATTTGTTGGATGTTTGGCGCTGGGCAGCTGATCGCACGGATTTGATGCGCGCGGCCGAGCTTGAGATTGAGAGCGTACCGGCGATAACCCGCTGTCTTGATTGCGATCGCACTTATGCTACCGTTGAATACGGCCGTACGTGTCCGTATTGTGCCAGCGAGAAAACCGAGCTTATCCAGGGCCTAGAGCTTGAGTTGGATGAGATTGAAGCCACGTGAGAGATTTTGTGGTAGTGAGAGGTTTGTGGCATCTGTCCACCGCGCATCAACAACTCTACTATTGTAAAATGTAACCGACCTTCAACAAGCAAGCGCCCAATCGAATGGTGAGCCTGTGCTAAGACTGGAACGCATAAACGGAAGAAATGTATGGGACATCCTTGAACTCAAGGTGTCTGAGGAACAGAAGGCCTTTGTTGCTGGCAACGACGTAAGCATTATCGAGGCCTATACTTCCATAACAGGAAACGGTCAGGTATTTCCCTTTGGTATCTATGAGGGTGCTGTACCCGTAGGTTTTTTGATGGTCGGCTTTGGCGCGGACGACTGCTGGGACGATGCTCCGGCGATAGCTCATGGAAACTACGATCTCAGACGTCTGATGATAGACGCAAAGCATCAGGGCAAAGGATACGGGAAAGAAGCCCTCAAACTCGCGCTGGAGTTTATACACACCTTTCCATGTGGCAAGGCAGATTATTGTTGGCTTTCCTATGAACCCAACAATAAGGTTGCGCGAGATCTCTATCGTTCATACGGATTTGTTGAGACGGGCGAGAAAGACGGCGAAGAAGTAATCGCTGTTTTGAAGTTATCCGCAGATACAACTGAAGGAATATCCAGTACTAATGGAAAATAAACAGAAAAAACAATTCAAGAATGAAGCTCTTTATAGTTATTTAATTTTGGTTTTTATAATCAGTATTGCATCGTTAGAATATAAATACAATGCGAATTTGTTTGAAAATAGTTACATTAGTAAAGTAGCTTTTAGTATGGTCATTTCAATTTATCCTGTATATATAACCATAAAACATTACAGTAATATTATTGCTAAAAGTTTCAAACCTGCTAATATAGCCATTTTATTGTTCATTTCATTTATTCCTGTTCTTTTATCTCAAGAAAATTATATTGATAGAATTTACGCTTGGGTTCACTATTTATTTTTAGTGGCACTTCCTGAGGAATTTTTCTTCCGAGTTTATCTAACCGAACAATTTAATGAAGGTTTATTAAGATATTGGAAGATCACTAATGTATCAGCATATATTATAGGTTCATTATTCGCTAACGTATTGTGGGGGGTAACTCATATAATCTTTCCGCTTGTAAATAATGTTAATAATCTTGAACCTCTTTGGTCTTATATTACCTTTGGTATTGGAAATGGTTTGTTATACACAGCTTTATTTTTAATATTTCGAAAGAATGTCTTGGCTCCTGTTCTCTTTCACGCAGTTATAGATATGTGCAATAAACTCTTATAAAAATTTTAAGATTGTGAATACCGGATTTTCAATAAGGGTTTTTGATAGTTAGACAAGTTGTTTTTATTCTATATTGTGTGCAGTTTATGAAGTATAGATACGCCCGGCACAGTGGCTTGTTGACATGTGGCTTTCATCAGCGTAAAGTACTTCCCTGCGTAATTCCAAGGGGACAGTGCTGTGTCGCCTTTCGAATATGTAAAACTGCAGGTAGATAGGTATAAGAAGGAGAAGATCTTGCCTACTATTAACCAGCTCGTACGTAAGGGCCGCGTGAGCGTCAAGTCAAAGTCTAAGAACGCCGCTCTTCAGCACAACCCACAGAAGCGTGGTGTTTGCACCCGCGTTTTCACCACTACGCCAAAGAAGCCTAACTCAGCACTCCGTAAGGTTGCTCGTGTTCGTCTTGTTAATGGCATTGAGGTAACCGCTTACATTCCTGGTGAGGGCCACAACCTCCAGGAGCACTCCATTGTTCTGGTTCGTGGCGGCCGTGTCCGTGACCTTCCTGGTGTTCGTTACAAGGTTGTTCGCGGTGCATTCGACTGCGCAGCAGTTC
>CALBBS010000020.1 GCA_937926845.1 uncultured Atopobium sp.
GGCGTCAGGTTAAACTAAAAGGACTGACCCCGGAGGAGTTCCGGAATCAGTCCTTAGTGGCCTAGCTCTTTATTAAATTCGTCCAAGTTTTGGGACGCAGTTCATACTAAGAAGGCGGCTGTTTTCTTGGACAAGGCGTTTTTCTCGCCAGAGGTTACTCCCCTAGCATGTTTTGAAGGTCGTAACCAAAGGACTTAACAAACTCGTAGGCATCCTTCTGCCAATCCTCTTTGAAGACGCCAGGAGCGGTCTCGAAGAAGCTAGAGTCCAAATAACGAATAATAATGAAGTTGCTGTTTGGCTGGTCGAAGCCATTGCCTCTACTGAAATCGATACCGTGACCAGTATTTCTTCTCATTGCTGCTTCAAGAATAGGAACTGTGAGCTCGTTGACAGGAACTACGATGTCTGCCCTATCAAAGAAGCCACCTTTCTCCTTAGTGAAGACAAAGAGATTGTTGAGAGCGCCGCCAGCAACGCACTGAACTCGACGGATGTCGGAAAGCTTGACCTGATGCTTTGCTCCGGAAATCACGCCGTTTGCGATAGTGATCTTTTTCTCCTTGAGGCTGAACCCAAGCTTAGTGTTTAACGTATCAAGGTTATTAGGAAACTCAGTAGTAAGCTTATTAGCTGCAAATGCGAGGATGATAGTCTTTGTATCTAGGATGTTGTGTCCAAATCCACGAAGCTTAAGGTCTGTATCAATGCTAACGAGATTATGGCCGTCGTTATCCTTAAAGGTAATCTCGTAAGGACCGTTTGAGCTGCAATAATTCAGTAAGAAGGTTGAACCGACCTCTGAAAACAAAACCTTGACCTCTGGCTTTCCATTACCTGGAACATAAGCCAGACCATCTTTTGTAACGGTATAAGAATACTTATCGTCGCACTTAATTGATACCTGTCGATCCTCAAAAATGCTTCTCATATACCTTTTACCTCCACGTTTTACAGTACAGGAAATAACTAGGAACTACCTTAAAATTATATCGTGTTGCTGGATAATTCTTTGCTGCACACTAAGTTTTCGGCGGATGAAGATAACTTGATACCGCCAGAGTCGTCAAAATTGTTAGGGTAATTTGATTCCTGCATAATAGAGTCTGTTTATTCATAATCGTGAATACCGCAATTTTAGGGTACTGATTTTAGTGCTCAAAAAGGTAAAAAAGCTGTTTAGTTGGGGATGAAAATTGAAATTTTGTTATTTGATGCCCAACTAAACGCATTTTTTACCATAGTTAAAAGTTTTTCCTGGGTAAACGCGTATGCAGAAAAATGTAACCCCCAACTAAACGCATTTTTTACCACTTGGCGCTGTGGTTGGAACGAAAACTCTGTAAAACACCAGGATAGCAATACGACGGGATAGTCCTGCGCCGCACATACGGTGGCCTTGGCAGCTTGGTGGCTTGGGCGGCTTTGGTGCGCTACGCAAAACAGGCTCCTGGTTTTACCAGGAGCCTGTTTTTAATCAGCTATCAACGAGTTGGAAACCCTAACTATTAGCTGTTCTTCCTTCTCAGAGCAATACCAAGACCACTCAGGGACAGAGCTGCAGCTCCAACGATTGAAGCAATACCTGAAGCGTCACCAGTGTAAGGAAGACCTGGCTTCTTAGGCTCTGGGGTGGTAGGAGGTGTGGTTGGAGGAACAACAGGAGCAGTGTTGGTCACTATGAAACCGTCGTCCTGATTACCTGTGATCTGGGTTGTGTAGCCAGAAATAGGAGTCTCGGAGATGGTGTATGCGTACTCGTGACCATCAGTCTTGTCGTAGAACTCAAGGTTGCTGAAGGTGTGCTTCCAGTCGTCAGCCTTGGTGATGGTTACCCTATCAACCTCGACACCATCACGATACAGAACAATCTCAGCAGAGTCGTCTTCCTGGTTCTCCCAAACCTTGGTGACCGGAATGTCGCGAGTCTTCATGTTGGTATTGGTTACTACATAGTTGGTAGCATCGCCAGTAATCTGCGCGGTGTAGCCATCAACTGCATCCTCAGTAATGGTGTAGTTGATCAGCGCACCATTGTTGTACTGGTTAAGGTTGCTGAACGTATGCTGCCAGTTGTCTGCAGCGGTCAGAGTTGCGCTCTGAACCTCAACACCATCAGCGAGTAGGTGAATAGTTACGCTATCAGCAGGTGCACCAATCCACTTCTTTGTTACTGGGACAGAAACCTTGCCTTCAATGGTGTTGGTAACTGTAAGTTCAGTAGCTGAAGAACCAGAATAGGAAGCGGTGTAATGAGCAACTGTGTCTTCCTTGACGGTGTACTCAATCTCGTGACCAGCGGTGTATCTTGGCAGACCATTGAAAATGTGAGACCAGTTGTTGGCCGCATTCAGGTCAAACTCGCCCACCTGAGTGCCGTCAGCATAGAGCCTGACGTGAACACTAGTAGGACGCAGGCCCTGAGCATTATTGTCGTCAACCCAGACCTTCTTAACTGGGATGCTCAAAGCCTCAGGAGCGTGCTGGTTTGTAATCTCAAAGCCGTTGATGCTTGTGGTGTAGTCAGGTACTGCATCCTCAGAAACAGTGTAGGTAATCTCTGCATTGCCGTTGAACTTAGGCAGGTCAGAGAAGGTGTACTCCCAGTTGTCGGCAGCAGTGACTGTCTTGTGCTGAACCTCAACACCATCTGCAAGAAGTCTGACAACAATTGAAGTTGGGCGCTTGCCGTCGTTGTTATTGGAGTCATCCCAAATCTTCTTACCAGAAACAGAAACCTTTTCCTGCTGCAGCTGGTTGGTAATACTTAGTGCAACGGAATCGTTTGGTGAATTCTCATCTGCCTGACCAGAAGTAGCAGTAACCTTGTACTTCTTGCCATTGTAAGTGACCA
>CALBBS010000021.1 GCA_937926845.1 uncultured Atopobium sp.
ATCAGAAAGATCATTATCAACAGCAAGCTGCCAACCAGGGAGATTGAGGTACAGTCCTCTATTAGAATTGCCAGTGTGAACTGAATAGCCATAATCCCTCATGGCAGCCTTAATATTGGTCAAATCAATGTAGTATGCACCGCCGGTATACAGAGCATCGTTCTCCGTTGCACTGTGGCGATCTTCATACAGGATATTGTCAACGTGAATATCACTTGCAGAAATAGTTGGCATGTAATTCCACTCGTTCTGTGGGATAGCGTAATAGCTACCGTCAGGCCTAATAATTACGCCAAGATATTTCTTATTGCTGCTAAGAATGGAATTGTTTGTTCCCTCTTCCAAGACCTGCCTTGCAAACCTGACTGAAACACGAGGGTTTCCGTAAGAGGTTCTGTGATCAAGCAGGTATTGAGTAAGAGCTACATAGTTGGTGCCATACAGATCAAGAGTAGAACCATTGGTAAGCGTCAAAGGAACGGTAAGTGTAATGGTTTCACCAGCAGCCAGGGTGCCAGAAATAGAAATGGAACGCATCTCAGCATTGTCCTGACCAGCTGCCTGGTATGCAGCATAAGCATTAGCTGCAGGCTGAGAACCAGAACCACCGTTCAGTCCATTAATGTTTAGGTTAATTGCGGTTGCTGCATTAGTTGACGAGAAGTTAAATCCTGTTGCACGCAAATCGGGATTAGAGCTTGAGCTGGCATAGTAAGTAAGTGGCAGCTGCATAATCTCGTTTACAGAGACTGGAGATGAAGAGATGTTGGTAATCTTTACCACTGCCTGCAGATTCTGATACTTATCAATATCTACAATGGAGCGGTTCATCTGAGTGGTGTCATTATCCTTATAAGCGTAGTTAGATGTCTGGCCAGAAGCATCTGTAAAGTAAATAGAACGCTCGATAAGACCATCTGCACTCACAGAAGGAGACACGTTAGTAGTGGTGCCGTTATAAAACGAATTATTACTTGCAGCGTATGCAATATTTGGCATAAAGATTAAAGCTGCCAAAAATGCAAACATAACAGCAAGAAAACTGCGGCCCTGCATCTTTGATGTCATAGGCGTATTCCTCCTCAGAATAAAAACTTAGCGTTATATTTTCACATTAATATACTGTTGAAGGAATAGAGATATTTGTTGCTCACATAAAAAGAGACGCCATCTTTCGATGACGTCTCTTGACAAATCTCTAGATGCGCAAAGTACTCTACTCTGCATCCTCTTCAGTTGCCTGTGCGTTAGCCTCAGACTCAACAAGGTGAGCCTCAAGATCTGCCTCAGCCTCAGCTGCTGCTGCCTCTGCTGCTGCACGCTCCTCCTCTGGAAGTGGAGTGACCTCAATGTCAATGCCAAGGGTCTCTGCAGCTGCCTTCATAGACAGGGAGATGCGACGGCGGTCAAGATCAATCTCCATGACCTTTACCTGTACAACGTCGCCAACCTTACAGACCTGAGATGGAGCGGTGACGTGCTGCTTAGCCATCTCGGAGATGTGGACGAGGCCTTCAACGCCGTTGCCAAGATCAACAAATGCACCGAAGGTAACAAGCTTGGTGACAGTGCCCTCGATGATAGCGTCAACTGGGTACTTGGAAACAAGTACACGCCATGGATCCTCGGAAGTCTGCTTAAGACCAAGGGAGATACGCTCACGGTTAAGGTCAACGTCGAGAACCTGAACCTCAACCTCCTGGCCAACCTTAACAACCTCAGATGGGTGGTTAACGTGGTTCCAAGAAAGCTCGGAGATGTGAACCAGGCCGTCAATGCCACCAAGGTCAACAAATGCACCAAACTCAACGATGGAGGAAACAGTACCCTTGAGCTTCATGCCAACCTGGAGCTTGCCCAGGATGTCCTGACGCTCCGCCTTACGAGCCTCCTCAAGAACAATACGGCGAGAAAGAACAACGTTGTTGCGGTTGCGATCCATCTCGATAACACGAGCCTCAATACGAGTGCCCATGAATGCACCAAGATCCTTGACACGACGGAGGTCAACAAGGGATGCAGGCAGGAAGCCACGGAGGCCAATGTCAAGAATCAGGCCGCCCTTAACAACCTCAATAACCTCACCCTCAACAGTCTCGCCGGCGTTGAACTTATCCTCAACTGCCTTCCAAGCACGCTCGTACTCAGCGCGCTTCTTGGAGAGAACCAGACGACCCTCTTTGTCCTCTTTCTGAAGAACAAGAGCCTCGACGTCCTCACCCAGGGAAATGACCTCTGCAGGGTTAACGTCTTTACGAATAGAAAGCTCACGAGCAGGAATAACGCCCTCAGACTTGTAGCCAATGTCTACGAGGACCTCATCACGCTCAATCTTGACGACGGTGCCGTTGACAAGATCTCCCTCATCAAAATCAGTGACAGTGCCGTCGATCAGGCTGTTCATTTCCTCATCGGAAATTTCATCCAAAGAGAAGATGGACGAGTTCTGAATCTCACTCAAAGGTGGACCCCTTCCAAAACGGGGCCCCGGTCAACATGGTTGCTGCCAGAGTGCCAATACGTGGGCTTCTCTACTCGGAAACTTACATGCTCTCGGGGGCCAACAGATACAGTGCATAGCTTGACGCCATACGGGCAATAGGATAGCGCTCTTCGGCTGATTAAACAAGCCAAAGAGCGCTACTTTGCACAGCTATTACGCAAGTTTTACAAAATTTCTTCAAAGTTTGTTTCTTGCGAGAAGGTCTTGTTGTGCTTACGCACGAAGACGATAGCCCTCTTTCTCTACGGCAGCTCGGTACGCATCGACATCAATCGGATTTTTGCTGAGGATACGTGCCTGACCACCAGCTAGAGTAACCTGCGCCCATGTTCCCTCAATACTATCGAGAGCTCGAGTCACATGATTGACGCAGTTCTGGCAAGTCATACCACCAATCTCAAATGTTTGAACATAAGGATAGTGAGATTCATCTTTGTCTTCTGGACCATCTGCAGCAGAAACCTGCTCTGTGTTACAGGTAGTAACACCTGTTCCCTCATCAGAACAGCAGCCTTTTTTACCTGCAGCAATTCCGTAAACACGATAAACCGCAAAACCACAAAGCGCTACAACAGCAAGAATAACAATGATATTGATTGGTGACATACAAACTTCCCTTCTGTTGCTGTTTTACTACCCATCATTTTCTAGATTATTCAAAAAAATGATGTTTTTCTCGCCAAATTTAACAGCAACAGCAAAAATCGTAATGCAGCTTAAGCAGAAAGCTTTGCACCAAGGCCGCGAAGAGCCTCAAGAGCATCGTCATCTGGCTCAAGGTTGCAGATAAAGGTCTCAACAACGTTGACACCCTCTGCCTCGGCATTTTGCTTCCAAGTCTCCATCCAGTCGCCGGTTCCCCAGTCGTAAGAACCAAAGAGAGCGGTTGGCTTCTGACCAAGCTTGCCAGCACAATCGTTGAAGAGTTCCTCAAAATCAGGATCAAGCTCTTCATCACCCATAGCAGGGCAACCAAAAGCAAATGCATCGTACTGATCGCACATATCTGCAGAGAACTCAGAAGACTCAATAGCCTCGGTGTCTGCGGCACTTGCAAGCTCTTTTGCCATTGCCTCAGTATTGCCCGTCATAGACCAATACACAACTGCCACTTTACTCATACATTTCCTCCTTCTGTGTCCAGGTTCCCCCTGGAAAACTACACATTACTTTCAATACCTCAACAAGAAATTCAAGCACACCCCTTATGCAACCTGACATTTCTTGGTATTGCCATACGATGAGAGAATCTGCGCTAAAGATTCCCCTTGATAAAAACGATGCTTGCACTGGTCTTCTGCATCTTTAAGTCTCTTAAGACGAAGGCGAGTTTCTTCCGTGTTGTCATAGACTTTCCAAGCACCAGTAAAAAGCTCAGACTGTCCATTCATAAAGCCCTGAACATCAGCAAGTGGATAGCCCAGTACCAGTCCAATCTCGTGCGGAAACGCGGCTTTTCTTGCATGAAAAGCAAAAATTCTTGAACGCATGCTCTTCATCAACGCCTGCACTGACTCAGTGGAATGGCCAAAGGCAGCCAGAAACTCACAGTGCTCTGATTTGGCGAGAATATCCTCAACAAGCTCAGGTCTATAGGCAACAAACGTCACCTTTCCGTCAGAAATAGCAGAGGTAGCAAGGAGCGTTACCCCAAACAGTGAGAGTTCGTGAGTAGCGTTGCATAGAAATGACCTCAACGTTGGATCAGTGCAGACAAGACTTTCACAAGAGCTACAAGACTTATGAGAAGCAAATGAAAAGAGCGCAGCCGGCTTAACGTGAGCAATAACACCAGCAGCACAGCGAACAAATGTTGTTGCAAAATCGTGACAGAGCTCGGGAGCATACGCTCTCTCACCCTCATTAAAAACAGGCTTTTTATCAGCAGAATATGTATAGGGAGAAGGAACGTCTAGGAGCGATGAATTCTCAAAAGAAGTAAGACAATCCATACCGTACTTGCTCCCTTCTTAAAAATGCGCCGTCGACTAAAAGGGAGCCGACGGCGCCTGGATTCCGGACCCTTGGAGAGGGGAAAGGTTCCGGGCTGATAAAGCAATTTTGTTAGAACTAGCTCCTGTTATATAAAAACCTTAACAAGTTAACCTATTCTAACTATTTAAAGTGTAAGCCTTAGCTAACTAAATGCAAGAGAAAACTCAAAATATTTTTACTTTTTGACAGAAAAAAGCTCCCGCCTCTTACTAATAAGAAACAGGAGCTTTAACGCGATCTAAAAAAGCGCTTTGTTGACGCCTACAAGTGCGTTCTAGACAGCTTGTCCTTCAGTTAAAAGCATTTTTACCTCAGAAGGAACATTAAGGTTATGAGCTGCAGTGGTAAGCAGTGACCTTGTGTTTGCAAGCGTTACCATAAGTGTCAGAAGATTGTGCATATATGCAGCAGTGCTTACGGTAATAAGACCTGCAACACCCGCAGCAATGAAAGAGCTGTTCAGCGCGACAATTGTGCGATAGTCAGCATGAATCCTCTTCATTACCTGCTGGCCCAAAAGACGCATGATTACCAGAGATTCAAGCGAATCATTTCTGATTGAAATATCAGCAACGGCACGAGCAATATCAGTTGCATCTGAGAGCGCAAGAGAAACATCAGAAACAGCTAGTGCAGGTGAATCGTTGATACCGTCACCAACCATTGCAACGGTGTAACCCTCCTGCTGGAACTTCTTAACATACTCGCACTTATCCTCTGGGAGAATCTGTGCCACATAGTCATCAAGACCAAGCTTCTTAGCAACACTTGCTGCAACGTTTTCTGAGTCGCCGGTAAGCATAACCATACGCTTAACACCAAGAGCACGGAGCTGCGTAATAGTTGCTGCTGCATCTTCCCTTACAGGATCGGTAATACAAATTGCTGCAATAAGTTTTGAATCCTCGGACATAAAGATAATGGACGAGGTTGGAGCAATCTGTGCAAGGTCATCCTGAATTCCCTCAGGCATTGGAGTCTTCTCGTCATCAAAAATGAAGTGAGCTGAGCCAATGCAGACCTCTTTGTCGTTAACCTTGGTACGAATACCGTGAGCAACAACATACTTAACCTCTGCGTGGAACTCGTCTTTGTGCTTGAGGCCACGTACCTTTGCCTCGTTCACAATTGCACGAGCCATGCTGTGTGGGAAGTGCTCCTCAATACATGCAGCAAGACGCAGAAGCTGGTCCTCGGTGCGACCACAGAAACTGACAATGCACTCAACATGTGGAACTGCCTTGGTCAGTGTGCCTGTCTTATCAAAGACGATAAGATCAGCCGCAGCGATCTTCTCGAGGTATTTTCCGCCCTTTACCGTCATACCAAACTTGGCGGCCTCATCCATAGCGCTTGCAACCGCAACAGGTGTAGAAAGCTTAATGGCGCAGGAGTAATCAACCATAAGAACGGTCATAGCCTTAGTGATGTTTCGGGTGATTCCCCAAATACCAAAGAAGGCAAGGAAGCTGTAAGGAACTAACGCATCAGAAAGGCGCTCTGCCTTAGACTGTGCGCCGGCCTTAAGCTCAGCAGACTGCTCAACCATATCAACAATATTGTCGATACGAGACATTCCTGGAGGAGCAGTGACGCTTACCATAAGATCACCGTCTTCAAGGGCGGTGCCTGCGTAAACGGTTGAGCCAGGCTCTTTGGTAACAAGGCGAGACTCACCTGTCATGGCGGCCTCGTTCATCTGGCCAATGCCTTCAACAACTTTGCCGTCAACAGGAAGAACGCCACCAGCGCGCTGGTGCAAAATCATACCCTTCTCAACCTCAGAAAGGGCAATCATAACGTCCTTACCGTCAATACGAGCCCAGACGTTCTCAGAACGAGTGATTAGGCCATCACGAAGTGCAAGACGAGCACGGCTTGCCACGTGATTCTCCATAGCGGCAGACAGCTCAAGCAAGAACATGACCGTAGATGCATCTGCCCACTCATTTCTTAGAATTGAAGTGGTGATAGCGGTTGCGTCCAAAACCTCAACAGTCAGCTCTTTCTTAAACAGGCGCTTAACGCCTTCCACAACAAAAGGAATGGCGCGGAGAATGACATACGCGTAGTTAGCAACTGCAGGTAGTGGCAAAGAGCGCATAATCCAGCGGCGTGCGAATGTGGTCACAACCTCCATCTGGAAACGATTGTTCTCAAGAGCCATCTCAATTGAGCTGCAGAAGTCTTCAAGGCCTGCCTCTTCTTCTCGTGGCAAGTTCAAGACGTCAAAAGCGCCAACAGCCGCAAGTACCTGGTCTCTCTTGAGAGGATCAAACCTTAGCAAGAGAGAACCGTTTGCCATGTGAACTTCAGCGTGACGAACTCCGTCAACACGCATCAGCTCATAGGAAATACCACGGGCTTCAGCCTCATCAATATGACCCAGGTCGCATTTTGCACGAATGCGACCTGAGATTTCATTAGTAATTGTGAAGCGCATGAATTATGCCTGTGCGCCCTCTGCGTCGACCTGCTTGGTAACCTCAGCGCGGATACCCTCCTCGAGCTCAGCAAGGCGAGCGCGAACTGCAGCGTCAATCTTGGACTCACGACGAGCCTCTGCAACAACGTCGTTAGCCTCGTCAACGACGTTCTGAGTCTCTGCGGTAACGCGGTCAGTTACGCGAAGACCACATGCAGTTGCCTTGACAGCTGCCTTGTGAAGAGTGCCGTTAGAAGCAAGACCAGCAACAACACCAGCAAGTGCAGCGCCACCGGCTGCGAGACACCAATTGTTCAGTTTCATAAAAATCCCCCATCTGCTATTTGCAAATTAATCGGTTAGTGACCTATTGAAGATAAAATTTTTTTACGAAAAAAACAAGTGAAAATCATTACTAATTAGTTATCCTAATGAAACAATGGTACACAAGTAATTTCTTACCTGCGAAAACGTTTCCTATGGTTAGCCATGGTGTACATATAAATTTTGTGAAGAAGCTCCTCTGAGGCGTTACTTAAATTATTGATATTTATTCATATGGGTTAACAAATAAATGAAAACATAACAATTCGCCTGTGTTGTTACTATGAAATTTAAATTGTATACAATTTATTTGTGTTAAGCTAATTCAAGCGGGGTACCCTCCCCAATACACAAAGCCATCCAATGCTTCAGACAATCCATGGCTCGTTGAAAGGAACATCATGGCAAACACCAATATCTATGACCTCTCCGTAGAAGAGCGTGACGGCTCCGTAACTTCCCTCTCCTCATTTGACGGAAAGGTTCTTCTGATTGTCAACACTGCAACCGGTTGCGGTTTTACACCACAATATGAAGATCTTGAGCGTATTTATGCTGCTTATAAGGATCAGGGTTTTGAGATTTTAGACTTCCCTTGCAATCAGTTTGCAGGCCAAGCCCCAGAGTCCGATGAAGAGATTCACCAGTTCTGCACTATGAAATTTGGTACCAATTTCCCACAGTTCAAGAAGGGCGACGTCAACGGAGAGACCGCAAATC
>CALBBS010000022.1 GCA_937926845.1 uncultured Atopobium sp.
ACAGATCGCATAATCAAGCAAACTCGACACAGGGAGCAATTGTTGCGGAAAATCCACAGCACTCGCAAGAGGATAAGTCTACAGAGCAGCCAGGAGATGACCATAAGATTAAAGAAGCATCTCCTCAAATGATGGTTCATGTTGATGGAGCAGTAAAGTCACCAGGACTTTACGCTTTACAAATGGCAAATCCACGTGTAAATGATGCAATTCAAATTGCAGGAGGTTTAACCGAAGATGCAAACAGCCAAGGTATTAATTTAGCGTCTCCTGTTGAAGATGGTCAAAAAATATATATTCCTAAAAAGGGAGAAGAAGCGCCGCCAGAGATTCCACAACCAGAGCAAAATAATGCCACAAGCAATAAGCAAACAAATACGAAGAGAAATAAAAAGACGGTTGTAGATATTAATCGAGCAACTGTAGAAGAATTAACTAAGCTTCAAGGCGTTGGAGAAGGACTAGCTCAGCGAATTGTTGCAGACAGACAAAAGAATGGATCTTTTAAAACAACTGAAGATCTGATGCGTGTTTCTGGAATTGGCCAGAAAAAGTTTGATCAGCTCAAGGACAATATTCGTGTCTAAGGCGATTGAACAACCCACTAGGCCTTTTATTCCGTATAGCCTTTGTGCCTTGCTATTTATTTGCGTATGGCTGCAAATATTTATCGCAAGAAACGTAACGCTTGATACTATTTTGCTTCAGATTTTAGGAAGTTGCATGGCAGCAGCCTTAGGACTTTGGTATGTAAAGTACGCGCATTCCAGCCTTATGACTGTTGCAACGGTTTTACTTTTACTTGTAATTATCTTTATCAGGTCTTCTTTTATATATGCCAGTCAAATGGCATCGGTAGATCTTTTAGAGTCAACTGCTATACACGATTTTGAATTAGTTGTATCAAGAGATTTAGTCTATAAAAATCATGCATGGACTGGTCAGGCAAATGTCATGTACCAGGGTAGATGTATTGGATCTGTGGGGCTACATGCCAAGGAACCGTTCTTGCGAGAAACTCATCTTTGTTGTGAAGGTAAATTTACACAATATAAAGATAAGGAGTTTTCAGAAGAACAATTTAAGAGAGGAGTACTTGGTTCAATTCAGATAACTAAGGTGAATTCAAAAACCTATGGAGAGGGAATTATTGGAGAAGTTGCTCAATTTAGAGAAAACTGTATTTCTCAACTCCAACCAGAACAGAGCTTTGGTCGAGCGTTAGTTGCATGTGGTCTTTGTGCCTATAGGCCTAGCTTGTATAACTTTAACATTCCTAGAATATTTATGCGTTGCGGTCTCATGCATCTCATTGCAATTTCTAGTTGTCACATGGTAATTCTCTCTGCTTTTATTGACGCTTTTCTTAAAAAGCTAACAATAAAACCTTTTTTAAGAGGGGTAGTGAATTTATTTTTACTCAGTAGTTACGCGCTTTTCTGTGGATTACCTGCGTCTGCAATGAGGGCAATACTTCTTGTTGAACAAAAATACGTAATGCAATGTATGGGAAGAAAAAATCATACGCTTTCAGCAGTTTCTATCGTTGCATTATGTATGCTTTGTATAGATTCACAGCTAAGTGTGAATATTGCTTTCACTCTGTCTTTAGCATGTATTTTTGGCATGAATATCTACGGCGGTCTTGCTCAGTACTATGCAAAAATTGCTTTTCACCTATCTGGATATGGAAAAATACAGAAGATTCTTAGAAAACCGTTTTCTGACGTACGAAACACCATGTGTGCCACAACCGTTGCTCAGCTTTCGTGTCTTCCAATTTCTTGCATGTACTTTGGTCATTTTTCTTTACTTGCTCCTCTTTCAAGTGCGCTGATTACAAGTTTATTTTCTCTTCTGAGCTTATTTGGAATTGGAGCAATAGCTTTGTGTTGGTTTAAACCGGCTCAAGATGTTGCTTTCTGCCTTGTGGATTTTCTTGGTCAGTTTATAGAGACTCTTACTTCTTTTTTATCCGAAAGATCTTTTGCAAGCGTGTCATTAACTGACATGAGTTGGACAGTTTCATTGCTTGTGTTTGCAGCAATGGTGGCTCTTTACGTGTTTTGGCCAAAAGGGAAAAGAGTAGTTTTATCTGGCATTTGTTTGATGGTGTTTATGCTTATTTTGGGTTTAAGTATCTACTGGAAGTTTTTCTCGCCAACAAGAATTTGTGTGATGGATATTGGCCAAGGTGATGCCATATTGCTCAGTGACGGTGCGCATTCTCTGCTTGTAGACACAAGTGTGGGAGATGTGGTTAATGACGCTCTAGAGCGACAACACATCTCATATCTTGATGCTATTTTGCTCACACACCTTGATGAGGATCATGCTGGTGGCGTGAGGTATATGGTTGGCTCGGTGAAGGCAGGTCGGGTATTAGTTGGAGAAGGAATAACAAAACAAGAAAAACCTGAACTTCAGAGAGCTATTCAGAGGATTTCCGGCAGCAGCTCCTATGAAGTTTTATATGGTGATGAATTTGATGTTGGTCGCTTTCATATTCGCGTTGTGTGGCCACATAGGGGATACAAAGCTAAAGAAGCTAATAATGCGTCGGTTGAGCTCTATGTGACGTATAACGACGGGCAAAATACTTTAACTACGCTTTTAACGGGAGACGCTGAAAGAGATCAGACAAAAGAGACGGTTGATTCAGGTGATGTAGGCGATATAGATTTCTTAAAAGTTGGACATCATGGTGCAGCAAAGTCGATTTATCCAGAAACTGCTCGTGCGCTAAAACCCGAGGTAGCAATTGCAAGTGCTGGAAAGAATAATCGTTATGGTCATCCTAAACAGGAAGCGGTGGATATCTTAGAGGGTGTTGGCGCAAGGTTTTATTGCACAAAAGATTATGGAGATGTCACCGTATTTCCCGGAGAACATGGACCTAGGGTAAGTGTGCAACATGCTAAAGTAGATACAGATTTAGAGGAGGAAAAAGATGGCGGAGCAGGCTAAGCTACTAGCTGCATATTTGGCTGTTGGCCCTGACGAGATGAAGCGCGCGAGGGCTATAGACAAACTTAAAAGCCGTCTTAACCAGAGTTTTATTACGTTTAACCTTGATGAGATTTCTGTAAGCGCTGAGCTAACTCCAGAATCTGTTCTGTCATCCGCTCAAACACTTCCTATGGGTGATTCTAGACGAATTGTTGTCATTGATGATGCAGGTAAATTGCCTAAGTCTGTGTCAGAGGCACTTGTTGAGTATCTAAAGAACCCCAATCCAACTACCACGCTGATGCTTTCTGCAAAGACGCTTGCAAAAACAACAAGGCTCTACAAAGCAGTTGACGCTTTAGGTAAGCTCGCAGTTATTAATTGCGGTGCAATGACCAGAAGTGAATTGCCTAAATATATAGGAGATCTTGGAAGAAAGTATGGGCTACAAATTCCAGTAAATGTGGCCAACGAGCTTGTAAGTCGTGTTGGCGATAATACCACCATGCTTGATTCTCAGATTAAATCTCTAGCAGCTCTGTTGGGTCGTCCTGGTGCAATTGACGTTCAGTTTGTTGAAACTCATGTTGCACGAGTGGTTGAAGTCAAGCCGTGGGATTTTCTCGACAGTTTATCAGCGAGAAATGCTCAAAAAGCTTTGGAGCTTTACAGTCAGATGGATGAATCGGGAGCTATTGGAAATCTGTCACTTATGACTGGACGCGTAAGAGAGCTTATTTGCGCCAGGTCTATGGTTAAGCGTGGTACAGAGCGGGAAATTGCCTCAGTTTTGGGCAAGCAGGACTGGCAAGTAAGAAATTATGCACGATGGGCGCGTCAATTTGCAGATGGCGAGCTTGAACATATTCTGGGCCTCTGTGCAGATGCAGAACGTGGTCTTAAGAGTGGAGAAGATAAAACAACCACAATGACCAAGCTCATCTTTGCTCTGTGCGGCGTCGCAAATGTGTAGATTCAAAGAATTCAGGTAAGAAAAAAACGGACTCCAAGGAGTCCGTTTTAAAAAGTTAAAAGTAGATAAGAACTACTTAAGGGTGTTAACAAGCTTCTGAACGCCGCTCTTACGCTGAGCAGCCTGATTCTTGTGTACGATGCCCTTAGAAGCAGCCTTGTCAAGAAGGCGGGATGCCTTGTTAGCTGCAACCTGTGCGTCCTCAAGCTGGCCTGCCTCAACAGCAGTGCGAACTGCCTTAATAGCAGTCTTAAGCTCGGAACGGACAGCCTTGTTGCGCTGGCGTGCCTTCTCAGCGGTGAGAATACGCTTCTTCTGAGACTTGATGTTAGCCACGTGCGGTTCCTTTCGGTGTTTACTATGTGAGGCCTCTTCGCTGAGACACGTTTGAGGCGGCTGTAGAAGTATAGCACGAAGGGGGTACTTTACGCTATTATTTTCCTTATGAATACACAGGATACTTCACATATTCGCAACTTCTCTATTGTTGCGCACATCGATCACGGTAAATCTACCATCAGTGACCGCATTTTGGAGCTTACTCATACCGTTGAAGAACGCGATATGGAGTCACAGCTCTTGGACACTATGGACATTGAACGTGAGCGTGGAATTACCATTAAATCAAACGCAGTCCGCGTCATGTATGACGCAGATGACGGCCAACGCTATCAGTTCAACCTGATTGACACCCCAGGCCACGTTGACTTTACCTATGAGGTCTCAAGATCTTTGGCTGCTTGTGAGGGTGCAGTGCTGGTTGTTGATGCAACGCAAGGTGTTGAGGCACAAACGGTATCAAACGCCATGCTGGCCATGAACGCTAACCTAGATATTGTTCCTGCAATCAATAAGATTGACCTTCCATCTGCTCGACCTGAAGAGGTACGTGCAGAAATTGAAGATGTTCTTGCTATCCCGGCTGATGATGCGGTATGTGTCTCCGGTAAAACAGGTGAGGGTATTCACGAGCTCCTTGAGGCTTTGGTGTATTTGGTTTCTCCTCCAAAGGGAGACTCTACAGCTCCACTTAAGGCGCTTATTCTTGACTCGTATTTTGATCAGTTCAGAGGCGTCGTTGCAACAGTGCGTGTTTTTGATGGTTCAATCAAGGCTGGCGATCAGCTTCTTATGATGCAGGGATCTGTGCCTTTTCTTGTTGAAGAAGTTGGCGCTAAGAGACCTCTTGAGATGGCTGTTGACCAGCTTTCTGTTGGTGAAGTTGGCTATGTGGTAACTGGCCTCAAAGACCCTGAAGCTGTCCGCGTTGGAGACACGCTGACCTATAAGCAAAATACTTGTTCGGAACCACTGCCCGGTTATCGTGAGGCAAAACCAATGGTATTTACCGGTCTTTTTCCGGTTGATAACAAACAGTACGAGAATCTCCGTGACGCACTTGATAAGTTGCACGTTAATGATCCCTCACTTACGTGGTCTCCAGAGACGTCTGTTGCTTTGGGATTTGGCTTCAGAGTAGGCTTTTTGGGTCTTCTCCACATGGAGGTTGTCAAAGAACGTCTTGAGCGTGAGTTTGACCTGGACTTGATTGCTACCAGTCCCTCTGTTGATTATCACGTCTATAAGACCGATGGAACTATGATTGAGATTACCAGTCCTCAAGATCTTCCAGAGGTTACCAAGATTGACCGCATTGATGAGCCATACCTAAAGGCAAAGATTATTGTGCCTCCTGAGTTTGTTGGTACGGTTATGCAGCTTGTTGTTGATCATCGTGGCGTATCTGAAGACATGGTGTATCTGTCTGATAAGTCCGTCGAGATGATCTTTAGCATTCCTTTGGCCGAGCTTATCCTGGACTTCTTTGACCAGCTTAAGAGTAGAACCAAAGGTTATGCCTCACTTGACTATGAGTTTGATTCGTATCGCACTTCTGACCTGGTTAAGCTTGATATCTTGCTTGCTGGAGACGTCGTTGATGCGCTTTCGTTTATTGTTCACAAAGACAAAGCATATGATCTTGCTCGTGGTCTTTGCGACAAACTAAAAGGCATCATTCCTCAGCAGCTCTTTGAGGTTCCTATTCAAGGTGCTATTGGTAATAAAATCATTTCTCGCTCTACCGTTCGCGCACGTAGAAAGGACGTCTTGGCTAAATGCTACGGCGGCGATATTTCCAGAAAGCGCAAACTGCTTGAAAAACAAAAAGAGGGTAAGAAGCGTATGAAGCAGATTGGCTCAGTCGAAGTACCTCAAGAGGCATTCTTGGCTGTTCTCAAGGTTGACGACGAGTAGAAGGTATTTGTGGAGTCGCTTCAAACAATCATTTCAACCTGCTCACCTCAAGCAGGTCTTTCTTCACATATTGTTCCTTTTGCGTCAGGACCTTCACTCAAGGAACGCCTGTCCGCTCATCCTGTGCTTATGGCACCCATGGCTGGCGTCAGTGATGGTGTATATCGCACTATGGCTCGAGCGGGCGGAGCAGGTCTTGCATACTCAGAAATGGTTTCTGTCGCAGGAATTCATTATGGTGGCGAGAAAACCTGGGAGCTTGTAGAACCCCTTTCTACTGAGCCAGATATTGCTGTTCAACTTTTTGGTTCAAAGCCAGAGCAGTTTAAAGAAGCGGCAGCTCAGATCAGTGAGCGCCTAGGAAATAAACTTGCTCTTATCGATATCAATATGGCTTGTCCTGTTCCTAAGGTTGTCAAAAAAGGGGAGGGCTCAGCCCTTCTCGATACCCCAGAGCTTGCTGCAGATCTGGTCAAAGCTTGTCTTTCTGAGGTCGCGGTGCCTGTTACCGTGAAGATTAGACGAGGTAGACGTCAGGATGAGGAAGTAGCTCCTGAGTTTGCTCGCGCCATGGAAGCTGCAGGAGCGTCTGCTGTTGCTATTCATGGTCGCTTTGCAACTCAGATGTATCGAGGACAGGCAGAGTGGGAGACCGTTAATAGAGTTTGCGATGCTGTTTCAATTCCTGTTATAGGCTCCGGTGACATGCTCTCTGCTGAAGCAGCGGCTCATGCCCTTACAGAGACAGGTGTGACAGCTGTAATGATTGCTCGTGGAACCTATGGTAATCCATGGATTTTCAAGAACACTCAAGCTTTAGTTGAAGGTCAAGCTCTACTTGTTCCAACACTTGATCAGATGCTTGCATCTTTTATGATGCATGTACGTTTACTTGACGCTGCCCACATTCATATTGCTCGCGCAAGAAGTCTCTCCACCTGGTATTTTAGGGGTATTCCAAATGCTGCCTATTGGCGCGGTAAGTCAGTAAGGTGTGTAACAGCTCAAGATTTCATTGATTTAGCGCTAGAGATTAAAGAAACCGTCAAGCAACTTGAGGGTGAGCAGGAATCTCCTGAGCACAATCCATCTATGAGCTAGTGGTCTGTTGTGGATTCCTGGCAGTCTAAATACAATCAAACGGCTACCTCTGCACTTTATCTGCATATTCCGTTTTGTTCTCAAAAATGCTTCTATTGCGATTTCTCTTCTTGGTCTACAAGACAAGATGACAGTCGCATGAAAAATTACGTTAAAGCACTAAAACATCAGCTAGACGAGGCCGCCCAGCTTGGTTTGTTATCAGCCACAAAAACAGTTTATATGGGCGGTGGAACGCCAAGCTTGCTTGGTCAAGATGCAGTGGATTTGGCGCAGCACACTTCAGCGATTGTAAATCCTGATGAGTTCAGTATTGAAGCAAATCCAGACTCACTATCTGATGATCTTCTCGCCAGTCTTACTACGGGCGGGGTAACACGAGTTTCTTTGGGAGTTCAAAGTTTTAACGATAATGAGCTTAAGAAGCTGGGCAGAATTCACTCGGCCGACCTGGCTTACGACAGAGTACTTGCTGCAAAAGATTATGGTTACGATGTGTCGGTTGATCTTATGTGCGCTATTCCTGAGCAAACAGAGAGTTCTTGGGAGTTTTCGCTCTCAAGATTTATCTCGCTTGGCGTACATCATGTGAGCGTCTATCCGCTAACCATTGAAGATGGCACGGCGCTGGCTAAGCAAACCCAGGATCAAGACACTCCATGGAACGCCTACGACGTGCAGG
>CALBBS010000023.1 GCA_937926845.1 uncultured Atopobium sp.
GCCAGCCGCATCCGCTCGGATGTGTTTGCAGCGCCAACCGCGGCTGCAGCCGCAGCCGCGTTTAAACAGCAATCGGAATGTTCTTGACCTGTGGGCCGTGCTGATAATCCTCGACAATGAGGTCGTCAGTGGTGAAGTCGTAGAAGTTGGTGACGTTAGGGTTCAGGCTCACCTTTGGCGCATCAAAGGTGGGGCGAGAAATCAATTCTTTAACAATGTCAACGTGGCGATCGTAAATGTGGGCATCGGCAATCATGTGAACCAGCTCACCAGCCTCCATGCCGCTGACCTGCGCAACCATCATGAGCAAGATAGCGTACTGGCAAACATTCCAGTTGTTAGCTGCAAGAATATCCTGGCTACGCTGAACAAGCAGCAGGTTAAGTGTAGGTTTGTCCTTACCTGCTTCCTGAGTAACGTTATAGATTGCGTTGAATGCGCAAGGGTAGAGATTCATCTCCGAGAGGTCGGCAAAGGTATACAGGTTGGTCATAATACGGCGGCTGAACGGATTCTCCTTGAGGTCCTTGAGTACGCGATCCATCTGGTCATAGTCGCCATCAAAGTAGTGAGAAACCTGTCCAACCTGATAACCGTAAGCCTTGCCAATGGAACCAGACTCATCAGCCCATGAATCCCAGATGTGTGAGTTAAGATCGTTAACGTTGTTAGACTTCTTCTGGTAAATCCACAGAACCTCGTCCATGGCGCTCTTGAGCGCAGTGCGACGAAGCGTCAGCGCTGGAAACTCCTCGCGCAAATCATAGCGATTGCAGACGCCAAACTTCTTGATTGTGTATGCGGAGGTACCATCTTCCCAGGTAGGACGGACCTTCTCGCCCTCGGTGGTGGTGCCGTTTTCAATAATGTCGGAGCACATATCAATAAAAATGCGATCTGCTTTGCTCATATTCAATCCTTCAAGATACCGTTCAAAATGGAATAAACACCTGCTAGTTGTACGTACAGCAAGTCTTTTCCAAGTACATTACCAGTTGCTGTCAGTATAAGCGCTGTAGGGATCCCCAAAAAACGGGCTTGAGGAAGTCTGATTGCTCGAAACACAAGAACGCCCCAGTCCCGAGAGCAGCATAATAACTATAAAAAATAGCAAGCCTGCAGGGAAAGGAGAGCCGTCAGGCATCTGCGACGGATCGTTTGGGTCAAAGTCAGGGCCCTCGCCGCCAAATTCATGCCTGTTGTCCCTGGTATCTTGGTTGTCGTCTTTCTTTGCCATCAATCCTCAATCAAACGCTTACACTTTGATGATACCCGTCGTCGCCCAAGGATTTCATGGCGAGAAACCCCTCTTGTTGTCACTTCACATTCTCTGCAAAGTATTTTGAACACGACGACTTATTTACGCCTGCAG
>CALBBS010000024.1 GCA_937926845.1 uncultured Atopobium sp.
AGATTATTGCCGCGTGGTTTGTGACGCTGCCAGCCACTATGGCACTTGGCGGACTTATTGCCTTCCTGACCAGCTTTGTTCTGGCATAACCTATGCTCAACGTTGTACTGGTAGAGCCCGAAATTCCCGCAAACACGGGAAACATTGGTCGCACCTGCGTTGTGAGCGGAACTCATTTGCATTTAGTGGGCCCATTGGGTTTCTCACTTGATGACAAAAGCCTTAAACGAGCAGGTATGGCTTACTGGCAAAGCCTTAACGTTTCCGTCTACGATAACTGGGATCAATTTCTGGAGAAGAACGGTCTGGCCCAAGCATCTGGCTCACCTGCTGGGGACGCTGCACACGACGCTGTTGCCATTGCAGCTAGCGTTTCCAACGGCGCTTTTGCGGGCGGTAGATCTCCGCTTCACTTTCTAACCAAGAAGGCTAAGAAGACCTACACGCAAGCAACGTATTGCGATGGGGATTACCTCATCTTTGGTAAGGAAAGCTTGGGATTATCCGAGGAACTTCTGGCCAAGCACGCAGACGAGTGCGAGAGAATCCCAATGCTGCAAGACTCCACCAGTCTGGTCAACCGTGAGGACTGGAGCCAGAAGCACGATGCGCTAGATGGTGATGATCAGTACTCTCATCCAGCGCTTTTACAGCAGGATATCTGCGGAAACTTTATTGACCCCAATGAGTTTTCGGTCAGTGCCCTTAATGTTTCAAACGCAGCTGCCATTGTGCTGTACGAGGCACTGCGGCAGATTGGTTTTCCAGGAATGGACGCTGGAGAGTAGCGGCTTTTAACGCCTTTGAAGAGCCTGCTTTTGCTGTTTCTTATAAAGTAGCCAAAATACGTAACAAAAAACCCGGGCGCAAAGACCCGGGTTTAATAGTTGTGTTAACACTTCCCCTTATTTTTGGTCACGCTTCCTACGATGCAAAACAAGAGAAGTTCCCAAGGAAGCCACAGAGGTTAGGGCTGTACTAACAAGAATCACGCTTGAAGCGTCGCCAGTCTCGGGCAGAGCGCTCTTACGCTTTGCTGGAGTCTGAGGTGCCGCAGGAGCTTCAGGGTTCTTTGTGTAGTAGAACGTGTATTCAAGCTGGTCAGCAGAAACATATCCGGTGCTGTCACCCTGAAGTGTGTAACCGTCAATCTCACGAGCAGAAACATTCTGCAGGTTGAGCGTCTGGCTGCCAATAACATCGTCAGAATGAATTTGCTCTCCGGTCTGCGCATCAACGTAATGGATGGTATAGGTGTAGCGAGTTTCCTTGCTATACGTAAAGGTCAAGACGTTATTCTCGGCATTCTCGTCAAGAACCATAGAGCGAGAAGAAACGTCTACATAGGCGTAGTCTCCGCGATCAGCTGCGTCGAGAGCCCACTTGCTGACGAGGGAGCCAATTTGAGCGGTCTCAGTTGTGGTTGAGAGAATCTGACCATCGTCTGTTTGGTGAATGACCGTGTAGGAGACGGAAGAATCGTTCTTCTTCCAGAGCGCGTGGAGGGTAATGTCACCTGTAACTGCTGCGGAGAAGCTGTATACGGAAGGGTTACCGTTGGTGTAGAGAATCCAACCAGCAAAGGTGTAGCCTTCTCGAACAGGATCAGCTGGCTTTGTAGCTGCATCTCCGTAGGTAAGCTCCTGTGAGTTGACTGGTGAGCCACCCTCGGAGTCAAAGGTAACGGTTGCAGTAAGAGGTGCCCACTTGGCGTACAGCACGGTATTGGTTGCGGGCATAGTGGTATTGGTAACAGGAGTGCCCACAGTCTCTGAATTGTCGTACCAGCCCTTGAAAACATAACCAGGACGGGGAGAAGTTAAAGAGGCGCCAGGAACATCGGTGCTGGCATTAAAGGGCTCTTCGAAGAGGTGAGAGTGCGTAGCAACAGTTGTGCCAGAGCTTACGTAGGTAACGGTATAGGTATTGCGCTTATAGCGGTGCTCAATCAAGTTGGAATTGTAATCAGTGATGAGGTAGTCGTAGTTGTATGGCTGCCAACTGGTCCAACCAAGTGCATCGTAATTGGTTCCATCAAAATGGCCAATGCTCATGCGGTAGCCATCATACGAGAAACCAGGATGTCTATTCTCGCTCTCAAGATAGCCATCGCCACCGTTTCTTGCAATCTCTGTAATCATGCCAGGTCGAGAAAGCGTGTGGTCTCCGCCCATATCGTAAGAACCATCAAGATTTTGATAGTAGTAGAAGCGGTAACGCGGACCAAGGTCAGTAGAGTCAGTGTAGCGACCATAAACATCAAGAACATTATCCGCAGTAATTTTAGTACCTGGATCGGTTGTTCTTATCTGTACCGTGGTTGCAGTGCCGCCAATGCCAGGGATTGAGCCGTACCAATAGTAAGTTCCAGTCGGATCAGCTGCACGCATTGCAGCAACCATATCCTCACTGTACTTGTTGCCAGTATTAGGGTTAATGGCGTAAGGGTCTACTACATCACCATAATGAATGGTAAATGTTGCAAGAATAGGACCGTTTCTCTTTGGGCGTAGATTGACAGTAATAGCCGCAAGGTTGTAGTACACGTTAATAGTGGTAGAGCCATCTGCTGCAATAGGAGTTGGATCACTTTCGTGGCTGTAGGTTTCAAAGCGGAAAACGCCCGTATTTGGCTGGAGAGGAGCAGTCGCAGTCATTGTTCCAACAGTTCCGGAAGCCGCGGTAGTTGTGACGTAGTTGTAGTTAGAAGGGTTGTTTGGATCCTGAATAAAATAGGCGTAGTGATACGTTGCTGTTGCTGGAGTCCAAAGTGCTTTTGCAGTAACAGGCTCTTGAGGCATGGTGGTGGGCAGGGAATCTGCAATACCATCATCGTTAAGGTCCCAACCAGCAAAGGTATAACCAGTTCGCGTTGGATTAGGGACGGCAGGAACAGCATCTCCTGGATTTCCAATTACAGGAGATAACTCACTGCCAGAAGTTGAGAAATAAATTGCGCTGCGAGGATTGCGATCGTAATAGATGTACTTAACAGCCTTGCCATCTGCGGTAACCTTGAGTGATAGGTCAGTAGTTGTACGAACAAAACCTGGATAGGTAACATCCGGAGCGGTAACAATTGCATCGGGCACACCGTAGTTTTCTTCGGAGGAAGCCTCAACATAATTACCAGTGGTCATTTCTTTCATGCGTTTAACGGTGTAGGGAACATAGCCAGGCATGTAATAGATAGTCTGCTTGATGTAGTGATCTGAGCCAGAGGCTACGCCAGTAACGGTTGCTTGAGCAGGATCTTCCAGGTCATAGCCAGTAATCGTTGGAGCTGTAACAGACCAAGATTCTCCCTCATTTACAACTTGCTTAGAAGGCGCATGAATCTCTTCATCGTTTAGTACATTAACGTATGAGACAACAACAGAGTATTTACCTGCATCTTCAATAGATTCTGCAATAGCAGATGCAGGAAGACTGCTCAAAATAAGAGCGAGAGCAAATAAAATGCTCAAAACTTTTTTAACGCGCATAAGTTCTCCTCAAACAGCAAAAAAGATAGGTAAATCATAATTAATGACGAGAAGAACTTGCTGTTCAAAATGCAAATCGACCGTATATACACAAATTTTTTACTACTAGAAAAATCAGCAAAGGTCCACCTAATGTTCGTCGGTTTTCTCGGCAGATTTCTTGACAAATAGTTTGCCGGATTTCCTGAGCTGATAGGCAAGAATCATGATGGTTACCAGCATAACAATCGCAGAGACGGCAGATCCTTCTGCTCCAAAATTTCCGCCAGTAAGCCAGCCTGGGCCATCGCTAGGAACAAACTTCAACAGCGAGCTACCTGTGGCGCTTCCGCTTACCAGAACGCCAAAGATGTTACCCTGAGCACAGTTCCAAGCTCCATGAATGCCAGCAGCTCCCCAGAGATTGTCTGTTTTGATGATGTAGAACGTTTCCAAGACGCCAAAAAGAATTAGGTCAATCAGGGATTGCATGCTAAATCCGCTGTTAAACATGTGGAGAAGGCCAAACAGACTGCTTGAAACCACAATTGCAATAATCTTGTTGGACTTCTCTGCCATGACAGGAAGGAGCCAGCCCCTGGTGACAAGCTCTTCTGTTCCGCCCTGAATGAGCCAAAACGGAACGGTAAGAAGAACAAAACCAAGGGCATAGGGCGTAAAAGTAGTGCCAACTAATTGATAAAATCCGGTCAAAATGAGAATCAGCATCACAACAGAGAAGAGAAGAATTCCTAGACCAAAGCCTTTGAACAGCTCTTTCTTCCAGTTGTCTTTGTAAAATCCTAGGGTAACAATCGGGCGTTTTTCAAAGAATTTTACCCACAGGAAAAAGAGACCTGCAATAAAGACAAAGGAAAGAAGCGTTACCAGAAGATAATAGTCTCCAAAAATCTCTCTCAGATTGAGGGAATCGGAAAGGCGATCTGGAAGTTCTGGGTGCGTCATGTAGTAAGGAGCAATAATAAGAGCCGCTGAGATGGCCATTACAATAGCGCCAATAATTTGCCCAACGACCAACAAGAAAACGGCTAAAAAGGGACTAAGCCAAGCTGGAGTTAGTCTCTTTGCCAGCTTGACGTCGGAAAACATGCGATTTTCTTGCATAAAAAACTCCTAGTAAACGTACTCAAAGCGCGTTATGTAGATGACAAAATTTTAGCGACGGTGCAGGCAAACGGCGTCTACCTGCGATTAGTTCTCTTTATACTCTAAGAGAAAATCGCAACAATCGCCACCGTGGCCTATGGTTTTTGTACGGCCCCAGATAAGTTGAGGATGCAGATTACCGTATCCTGCATCGTCACTATCACAGTATGCAGCGGTTATTTCGGGACAGCCATATTTTTTGGTTATCTCATAGTAGGGGCAGCTCACAATATTGAGGCGCGCTTCGTTACCGTGACTTTCTGGATATTCAAAGGCAAATCCAGCACTTGATGTGCAGCTCTTCTCGATACCTGATTTAAAAAGTTGTGGAAACCTGCGTGCAAGACCAAACGTTTTGATGGCCCATTGGAAGAGCGGGACTCGTTTTGCAGCAAAGCGCTGGAAATACTCGCGAATATACCAGACGGCTTTTTCTTGAGAGATGCCCTCTGCTCGTAGAGCTTCATATACTGCAATACCAGGGTAAATGCGCTTATAAGAGTGAGCGCGGAGTTCTTTGGAATCTGATGCATTTTCTGCACAAAGAGCCTCGTATCGCCTCTGAGCTATCTGTGCTATTTGATCTGCTCTTGCCGCACCGATGTCCTCGGCGGCTATCGTGCACGTTTCTTTGATGAGCTGCTGAACTTTCATATGAGCCTCACTATTTTGTAGAAATGCACTAATGAAAAGCCAGTTAGAACACGCTAACAATTGTACGCTTAAATTTTACAGAATGCAGCAAGTGCAGATGTCCAGCGATGGTTTAGGTAAAGTTTTTTACTATCTCTAGACCAAGAAGCAGTGCCTTTTCATGGGAGTCTTTGCCAAAGTCCCTCTCGTCATATTCGTGAACGTTTGCTAAAGAGTCTGCCGTAAAAAGGAACTGTCCAAATTGCGCTCCTCGTTTTCTACAACAAGCGGCTAGTGCTGAGCATTCCATTTCTACAACTGAGCATCCTTCCTGCATCCACGGCTAACCAGTATGTTCATAACCTGCGTGGACGAAGCAGATCCAGTAGGGGATTGAACTAAACAGATTTTCTCGCCATGTGAAGTTAAAAATACATCTGTTTATTGCTTGACAACGTATACCATTTGTATCAAAATCGCCTAAAAAAGGAGCTGATACTATGGCAACAAGTCCTACTCAAATTCGCATTGATAGTAATGTCAAAACAGAAGCAAATGAACTGTTTAAAGAACTCGGCATCGATATGTCAAGTGCCGTAAACATCTTCTTACGCCAGTGCGTTTTGCACGGAGGCCTTCCTTTTAAAGTGGAAATCCCAAAGTTTAATGCTGAAACACTTGCTGCTATGGAAGAAGCACGCGATATCATGTCAGGTAAAATTCAAGCAACCTCCTACAATACAACAGATGAGCTGTTTAAAGATCTCAATGCAGGGGTTTAAGTTATATGCTTAAACTTCAAGCAACTTCTAAGTTTCGGAAGGATTACAAGCGCATTAAAAAACGAGGTCTTGATATATCTCCACTCCAAGAGGTGCTTAACAAACTCTGCGCTGGGGAAGCTTTAGACCCAAAACACAAAGACCACGCTCTTACTGGATCCTACCAAGGGTTTAGAGAATGCCATATTCAACCAGACTGGCTTTTGATTTATGCTATTTATAAAGACGAGCTTATACTTGTTGCTTCTCGTACGGGAAGTCATGCTGATTTATTTAATATGTAGCAATCATGCCTAGGAGTTCTTTTGTATACTCTTCGGGGCAATTGATGGAATACTCGCCATGATATAAGTCTTTCTTTATTTCAAGAACGCTATCAGGCAGTGCCTTATGTAATTGTTCTGCTGAGCAGATCATCTTTTTCTGTTCTTTTTCTCCGACAAGTACATGGACTTTGGTGTAGGTATCTTGAAGGCCGGGTTTTATCTCATAGGATGTATTTGCCTTCAGAAATGCAATCATGTTCTCTTTTGAGATTCGTGACGTATCTTGATAATAGTCTTCAAATAAATCTTTACGGATATGAAGGTAGTCAAATTGCATCTGAGAAAAAGACTTCATTTTTACTAAGCCATAACTTAGAGAAAACATTGGTTTAATCAAGGCATTTGTTATCCTTGACGGAATGATAGACGCGCTTTCAATGACAGCGTTTTGACAAATGGTATTTTGTTGCGTCAGCATTTCTACTAAAATCTGTGCGCCAAGGGACAGTCCTCCAATAAGGAGAACTGAGCCTCCAAATTCTTTATCAATAAAAGAAATAAGTCGACTTGCATTTTTCTCGATGCTTATAAAGTCACTGTCACTACCCGCATGTCCGTCAAGGATTGGCAGCACAACGTGATATCGATCCTTCAGCAGTTCAGCCTCAGCTTTATAATTCCACCAAGATAAACCGCCACCATGAAGCAGCATGATTACGTCGTTATTTTGTTGTCCAAATTCTACCGTTTTCATAGCTGCTCAATTCAATTTGCGCCTTTAATCTAAGCCCGAGAAAGCGCCACAACACATTCGACATGCTTGGTGTGAGGGAACATGTCCACAGGTGTTACGCGTTCAATGGCAAATCCGCTGTCGAGAAGAACCTTAAGGTCTCTGGCCTGTGTCACAACGTTGCAGCTCACGTACACGATTTTCTTCTGGGCTAGCTGAGCTGTTGCCTTAAGGAAGGCGGGCGTTGAACCCGCGCGAGGCGGGTCAAGAATAATAACGTCAAAGTTTTGACCATCTTTTGCCAGCGCCTGCATGTAGCGAGTGGCATCGTCGCAGATAAACTCAGCTTCAAGCTTATTGTTTCGAGCGTTTCTGCGAGCCATCTGAATGTTGTTTTCAACCTGGTCAACGCCAGTGAGCAAGAGGTTGACACCTTGAGCTTCAGCGGCATGCGCCAAACAAAG
>CALBBS010000025.1 GCA_937926845.1 uncultured Atopobium sp.
ACGCCCACAAACGGAGCAAGAGCAGCCTTCTTCTCTTCTGCTTCCTTCTGAGCTGCAATCTCTTCAGCCGAAGGCCCACCAATGTTAGGAGTGCAAGCTGTAAACATAACACCAGCAGAGAGCGCTAAGACAAGCGCAAGAACTGGCAGTATTTTATGTTTTTTCATCGAGTGTCCTTTCAGTGGTAGTGAGTACGCTGAAGATAAGCGTTCTTTTGTTACTCAGACTTAGGAGGGATGTTTAGGTCAAGTTCTAATCTCTGCCTTTGCTGAGTAAGTACGCTAGTTATTGGGTCATTGTAAATAGTATCAACCGTAGCTTTTGGATTAGAAAGTGCCACAAGAGATCCTGGTGTTTGCGAGACATTAGGAACGAACAAATAGAACTTCTCACCAGGTTGTAAGGAGGCTTGACCAAAGGCTTTCAGAGGACCATGTAGATCTCCAAGAGAGAACTCTCCGTAAAATGACTCAGGACACTTATTGATAATCTCAAATACGTAACCTTCTTGAGAGCTTCCCGGTACCTGAGCGATAGCATACAGATTCATATACAGCTTATCTGTATCGATAAGAACTTTATTGACCTCTCGAGTTATTTCAAAATTCTTAAACTTGAGATCGTTATACCTAATCATGGTTGGTATGGTACCTTTATTGGTAAGTTGATCAAATGGCTGATAGGTAGCACTTGCATAGTCTCCAGCAGTAGTTGAAATCTGCTTAAGCTCGGCGTCAGTCTTATCGTAGCCAGTGCCCTTGAGCCTTAACCTGCCAGTCTCAGCGTCAATCTCTCCCGTAAAAGATCCCGCAGTACCCTCAAGGGTAACGGTAATCTTTCCTTCTGCATCAACAGTCCAGGTAAAAGGCTTCATTATGCCAAAGCGAGTAAACAAGCCAGTTCCATCCTCAGCAAAGCTGAAAGCATAAATTGCATGGAACTGTTCTTTATAATCGTCGTAGGCTTCTCCCTCCCTCAGGTTTCCTAGTCCGGGTTCAAAGATGTCATAAGCTTCCCAAACACCTACGATCTGACCAGCAGACTTTTTGTTTCCTGCGGGACTGTTATCCCCTGATGAGCATGCACTAAGCACTGCACTTACGGAAAGCACCAGTGCGAGCAGGCATCCTAACAGCATTTGACGCTTTTTCATTAAACTTCCTTCCATACGTGCAGCGATATAAAACCAACTTTTAGCAGTTATTTGCTCTGTCCAGTAGGCAAATCAAATGTCACGGTCTTATCGTCATTATGAAGGGCGCCATTACTAGAGTGGTCATACTCAAGAGTGCCTTTTACATCCGTGACTTCAGAAAGTGACTTATCTCTACGTTGGTTATTAAGAACATATTCATAGACTCTCTCACCTGGCTCTAACACGTTAAATCCAAAAGCCCAATAGCCATCGGTTGGATCTTGAATGGTAAATTTATAGCCGGTTGTATAAGGAGTTCTATTAATAACCTCAAAGACGTAGCCTTCAAAACCCTTGAGGTCTTTAAGGGAAGCGATGCCAATAAGCCTTACATAGAGCTCATCGGTATCAACAATGACCTGATCAAGCTCAGTAGTGATATTAAAGCGTAGTTTAGTTTCATTCGATGATTTGTTCTTAGAAATATTGCCCGTTCCTGTTAATGGATTAAAAGGCTCATACCTAATATGAGAATAATCACCTGAGGTTGTGCTTGCCTGAGTAAGAATAGCTTTTGAACCGTCAGAGCCCTCAACGGTCATCTGGCCTGAGGAATCAACAGTTGCTGTATAGCTTCCAGCATTACCTGCAAGGGTAATAGTAAGCTTTCCATCGGAATCAACAGACCAGGTAAATGGTTTCTGAGCACCGAAGCGGATGAAATTACCAGTACCGTCATCAGCAAAGTCATAGCCATAAATGGCCTGGAATGTGTCTCTTGCTGTTGGATAGACACTCTCGGGAATCTCGC
>CALBBS010000026.1 GCA_937926845.1 uncultured Atopobium sp.
TCAAGTGCCGCCATAGACATCTCTGGATAATCTGCTGCGTACGATAGCTCTTTTGCCAGCTTGGGGCTTGCGTACTTGACGTCTGTCAGCCAGATATCAATGACGCTGGAAACTTTCTGTACGACCTCTGGCAGCTCATATCCCGAGGTATTGCACACTATTGGGAGCGTCAATCCCGCCTCTTTTGCCAGCGTCACTGCTTCAATTATGTGTGGCGAGAAGTGCAAGGGAGTTACAAGGTTGATGTTGAGCGCACCTTGAGCTTGAAGCTCAAGCATCATCTGGGCAAGGCGCTCGGTTGTGACTGGCTTACCAAAACCCTCTTGCGAGATTTGATGGTTCTGACAGAACACGCACCTAAGCGGGCAGCCTGTGAAAAAGATGGCGCCTGATCCAGCCTCGCCCGAGATGGGAGGCTCTTCCCAAAAGTGTAGCGCAGAACGAGCCACACGAATGGTGCTTGAAGCTCCACAAAGGCCCGCTTTACCAGCGTTTCTTTGAGCATGGCAACGCCTTGGGCAGAGTTCACAGACGTCGTAGGCAGAAAACGTAAGGGTATGAGGTGATGGTGCACTACCCAAGGGTTTCTCGCCTCCCGTCGTATCTGCCCAGGCAGATGGTGATATAAAAAACGCGCAGGATCTCTGCGCGCGTCAAAGTCATGGTGGAGATAAAGGGATTCGAACCCTCGGCCTCTGCCTTGCGAAGGCAGCGCTCTCCCAACTGAGCTATATCCCCGTTGCGGTACTTATTGTGGCAATCAGGGGCAGGTATGTCAATGATTATGCGAGCGGAATGAAGCGGCGTACAGCCTTTTGCTGAGGCTTCGTAGCGCTCACGCGGACCAGCGAGGCAAAAAATATCCTTCCCCGCAGTCATCTATGAACCCACCTTCATAAGGTGGGCGCCGCGCTCGGGCGTTCCAGCTTCCTTAACAACGAAGGATGCCTGTACTGAACACGAGATTAGGCTCCCTGAAAAAACTTGTCGGTTCACCCAGTTTAGACCGCGGGAGAAGGACAATTCTTACTATAAAGAGATTATAAAAAGATTAAAGTCTTGACTTGTTTTTTAATGAGCAGCACAATTAAATGGTATGGATTTTAGCAGTTAAATACTGTTTTTTATTGGAGGGTATACGGCTTGAACCTCTGGGTAACCATGTTTTGTGTTTTCCTCTCGGCTGGTCTTGGTTCAGCTCTGATTACCCCTGCCGTTCGTCAACTGGCTTGGAAGCTTGGAGTTGTCGATAAACCCTCTGCACGTCGAGTCAATAAAAAACCTATTCCTCGCATGGGCGGCGTTGCAATTTTCTTTGGGTTAGCCGTTGCTATGCTGGTGCGTTATGGCGTTGAAGCAATTCTTGGACACGCCGAGATTACGCTTTCTTCTCGCTATTATCTCAACGTCAACTTCTGGATTGTTGGCGCTGCATTTGCGGTAATTTTCTTGACCGGATTGCTTGACGACATTTTTTCTCTCAAGCCTATTCAGAAACTCGCTGGTCAGGTAATTGCAGCAAGCATCGCGGCTGCAGGCGGTCTGATTATCGGTAACGTTGTTGATCCGTTTTCCACATATGGCTTTGTGGATCTTGGATGGCTCGCCTATCCAGCAACCGTCATTTACCTGGTTGCTTACGCCAACATCATTAACCTTATCGACGGCCTTGATGGACTTTCTGCAGGTATTACCTGCATTGCCTCTACCACTATGTTTGTGCTTTCCATTTGGGCGGGTCGCTTTGACGCAGCTCTTTTAAGTGCAGCAATCGCAGGCACCACGCTTGGATTTTTAGTTCACAACTCGTACCCCGCAACTATTTTTATGGGCGATTCTGGTTCGCTGACCTTGGGTTTTGCCTTGGGAACAATTTCGCTTTTGTCCGTCACTCGTTGGGCGGGACTCACAACCATCATTGTTCCTCTCGTCGTTGCAGGTATTCCAATCATCGATACCTTCTCCGCGATTGTTCGCCGTACCCGCGCGCACGTCAGTTTTGCTACTGCCGACCGCGGGCACATCCATCACCGCTTAATGGCTCACGGTTATAACCAGCGTCAAGCGGTGCTTTTGATGTACGGTTGGACTGCACTTCTGTGCGTTGGTTCGCTCATTATGACGCAGGTCAACACGATGCCTCGCATTGCAATTTTTATCCTGCTGCTTACTATGTCCGCGCTCTTTGCAAAGTATCTGCACCTCTTTGAACCAGTTTTGCTACATCACACAGATCCAAAGACTGGAGAGGACGAGCTCATTACGCCCAAAGATCCAGACTTCGACGAAGAGATTAAGCAGCTC
>CALBBS010000027.1 GCA_937926845.1 uncultured Atopobium sp.
ATGTAGTCCTTGACCGCAGGCTCACCCTCAGAAAGGATGCGCTGCGACAGGGCAATAGCTGCCGAGAAACCAATGCAGTACTGGTAAACGTAGAAGTTGTAGTAGAAGTGAGGGATGCGCGACCACTCTAGCTTGATCTCTTCGTCCAGCTCAATGCCAGGTCCAAAGTACTCTGCGCAGAGCTTGCCATAGCGCTCAGAGAGAACCTCGGCATTCAACGCCACGCCGTCAGCATTCATCTGGTTGATATCACGCTCAAACTCGGCAAACATGCACTGACGATAAATGGTGCCACGGAAGCCCTCAAGGAAGTGGTTGAGGATGTACGCGTGACGGGCAGGATCGGTCTCGTGCTCAAGCAGGTAGTGTGAGAGCAGCGCTTCGTTACAGGTGGATGCAACCTCTGCAACAAAGATGGAGTAGTCAGAGTAGGTAATCTCCTGGTTGTGGGACGAGAAGTACGTGTGCAGGGAGTGGCCCATCTCGTGAATAAGGGTGTAGACGTCGTCAAGGCCGCCCTGGAAGTTGAGGAGCATAACAGGGTTCATACCCTTACCACCTGCGGAATAAGCACCGGAGCGCTTACCTGGGGTTTCGTACACGTCAACCCAACGACTCTCCAGGCCCTTCTTGACCAGGCCGACGTACTTCTCGCCCATAGGTGCCAGCGCCTTAACAATAAGGTCGCAAGCCTCCTCGTAGGTAAACTTCATGTCAACATCGTCAACAAGAGAAGTGTAGACGTCCCAGAAGTGCAGCTCATCCAAGCCCATGACGCGCTTGCGCAGGTCAACGTACTTGTAGAACGCTGGGAAATTCTGGTGAACAGCGTCAATCAGGTTGTTGTAAACCTCAACAGGAATCTCGTTCTCTGCAAGAGCGGCCTCAAGGGAGCTTGCATATTTTCTAGATGACGAGAAGAACTGCAGGTTCTTAACTTGGCTGGTCAGAATTGCAGCGGAGGTGTTACGGAACTCGCCAAAGCGGCTGTAAAGCTGCTTGAATGCAGACTCGCGCAGGACGCGGTCAGCATCCATCAGCAGAGGAACAAATGAACCGCTGGTCAGCTTATGAGTCTTGCCCTCGGAGTCAACGGCATCGTCAAAGGTAAGGTCCGCGTCATCAAACATGGAGAAGATATTGGTTGGCTGAACAGCAAGTTCTTCAGCGCGTGCCAAAAGAGCCTCTTCCTCAGCAGAAAGGGTGTGCTCACGCTGGTTCAAGATCTTGTTGAGCTTACGACGATAAAACTCAAGAGCTGGAACCTCTGCATAGAACTTCTCGACAGATTCTGCTGGAATAGCCAGAAGCTCTGCAGCAAACCAAGAAGTTGCCTCGCCAACCTGCGTATATGCGCTGGTAGCGTTTGCGACGTATGCCTGGTACTTGGCAACGCGGGTATCCTCATCACTCTTGCGCTCTGCGTAGTTGATAATCTTGTAGAGAAGAAGGTTCATCTGGTCCTCAAGTTGCAGAAACTCCAGAAGAGCCTGAGCGGAAGTGGAAATCTTGCCCTTGAACGCAAGCAGCTTTGGGCAATAAGCCTTGAGCTCCTCGAGCCCAGCCTCAAATGCCTCATCACTAGGGAACATTGAGGACAGGTCCCACTTATATTTGCTGTCAATTTCTTCGCGAGACTCGTATGCCATGAGCCTTCCTTTCTTGACCGGGTCAGTATTTGCTGCTATTTAGTGTCCCACATACGCGCCAATTTCATGCTGATAACAACAAAAAATGAACCCATTTGATACAAATCGTCAATCGGGCAAAACCTTCACGTCTCCACCCATACCGTTCGCGGAAAATGTCAGCTTTGGTGAACAAACAGCAAATCCGTGTGCCCAGCAGGGATATAATCGCAGGTGAACAACGGATGGAGGACTGTCATGAAGATGCACCTCATTGAGCCCAACGCTTGCACCCAGACCACACCTACCGTGTTGCTGATTCATCCTATGCTCTCGTCAGCAGAAGGAATGAAGACGGTTCTTGTAAGCAACATGGGCGATGACCTGCGCTATCTTGTTCCAGATCTTGCTGCCCACGGGGAGGAAGACGCAACGGAATATATCTCGGCATCTCAAGAAGCTGCGCAGATTCATGACTGGCTGCTGGAGCACGACATAACCCATCTTTCCCTTGGCTTTGGCGCCTCTTTAGGCGGAGTAGTTCTATCTGAGCTCCTCAAGTTCAACGACCTGGCCTTTGACCACCTCTTTTTTGAGGGAACAAGCTTCTGGACCGGCGGATTCCTAGCTTCTACGCTTGAGTTTGTGCTCAAGAAAGTGTTTCTTGCCAAGCACC
>CALBBS010000028.1 GCA_937926845.1 uncultured Atopobium sp.
GTGCCCTTGGGAAGTCTACCATCACCAAACGTTGCACTTGCTTTGAGAATTCAAGCCTAAAAATGTTAAAGAAACTGTGGATTTGCCTGATTTTGTAAAAGAATCGGTGGCTCAAATACAGATTCTTTGCACTTTTCAGGCGGACTTTTCTAGACGTACCAATTTCGAAGTTGGTTTCACAGACACTCTCGTGGAGCCTGATTTTCTCGCCAAGTCTGAACGATTTGCCGGAAAAGCGCGTCATGTCTGAGCAATTTGCCGGTTTTTCTCGCCATGTCTGAGTAAATTTACTCAGACATGATGCACTTTTCAGGCGGGATGAAAGCACACGATCCGGTGGCTCTACAAATTTTCAGCTACAAAAAGCCCTTCTCGCCAGATGACGAGAAGGGCTTTGTTTGTGCGACGGTAACATGCGCTGTTGAAACGCGCTGACGCGCGCCGGGTACGCGGTGACGTACTCCAAGGTCGCGACAATCCACTGGAGCTCGAAGCGCTTACTTCAAGAAATCCTTAACGGATGCAAGGACGCTTGGGGTATCCAGGCCATACTTTGCAAGAACCTGAAGCGCAGGTCCGGACTCGCCATAGGTGTCCTGGACGCCGATGACCTTGACAGAAACAGGAGCGTTCTCGGAAAGTGCCTGGCAAACCGCACTGCCCAGACCGCCAATGACGGAGTGCTCCTCAATAGTCACAACCTTGCCGGTCTTTGCTGCGGAAGCGGTGATCAGCTCAGAGTCCAGTGGCTTGATGGTGTGAATGTTGATAACCTCAGCGCTGACACCCTCCGTTGCAAGCTGCTCGGCAACCTCAAGAGCCACAGGAACCATAAGGCCGCAAGCTACCAGCGTAACATCGGTACCCTCCTTAAGGACAATGCCCTTACCCAGCTCAAAGTGATAGTCAGGGTTGGTATTGAACACAGGAACAGGAAGGCGGCCAAAACGCATGTAGACAGGGCCATCGTGATCATAAGCAGCCTTGACAGCAGCCTCAGCCTCAACAGCGTCGGATGGGATGATAACGGTCATACCAGGAATGGTACGCATAACAGCAATATCCTCGTTGCACTGGTGAGTAGCGCCGTCCTCTCCTACCGAGAGGCCTCCGTGGGTAGCGCCAATCTTGACGTTTAAGTGAGGGTAACCCACCGAGTTTCTGATCTGCTCAAACGCGCGACCAGAGGTGAACATTGCAAACGAGGTTGCAAAGACCTTGTGACCAGTAGCTGCGACACCAGCTGCCATACCAATCATATTGGCTTCAGCAATGCCACAGTCTACAAAACGATCAGGATACTCCTCGCCGTATTTGCCAGAGCGAGTTGCCTCTGCCAAGTCAGCATCAAAAACCAGGAGGTCGTCGTGCTCTTTACCAAGCTCGACCAGGGCTTTTCCGTATGCTTCTCTGGTGGCAATCTTCTGTACGTCTGCCATAGTTATGCCACCTCTCCCTCAAGCTCTTTCATAGCCTGCTCGTATTGCTCCTGGTTAGGAGCCTTGCCGTGCCAGCCTACCTGGTTCTCCATGAAGGAGACTCCCTTACCCTTTACGGTGTGAGCAATAATGACAGTTGGTTGGCCCTTAACGGTACGAGCCTCAGCAAATGCAGCAGCAAGCTGGTCAAAGTCGTGTCCGTCAGCCACCTCAATAACGTGGAATTTGAACGCCTTGAACTTCTCGTCAATTGGTTTTGGTGTGTTGATCTGATCAAGCGAGCCATCAAGCTGCAGGTTATTGTTGTCAACAATAAGCGTGAGGTTATCAAGCTGGTGGTTGCCAGCAAACATGGCAGCCTCCCAGACCTGGCCCTCTTCAATCTCACCGTCACCCAAGAGTGCGTAAACGCGGTAGTCCTTGTTGAACTTCTTGCCAGCAAGCGCCATACCAACGGCAGTTGAAACACCCTGACCCAGGGAGCCGGTACTCATGTCAACGCCAGGGGTGTCGTTCATGTTTGGGTGACCCTGAAGGCGCGAGTTGAGCGCGCGGAAAGTCTTGAGCTCCTCCTTGGGGAAGAAGCCGCGCTCGGCCAAAACGCCATAAAGTGCAGGAGTAACGTGACCCTTTGAAAGCACAAAACGGTCTCGACAAGGGCAGTTTGGCTTGGTGGGGTCTACGTGCATCTCCTTGAAGTAGAGATACGTCAGGATTTCTGTTGCAGAAAGCGAGCCACCGGGATGGCCGGATTTGGCCGTAAAGACCTGCGTGAGGATACTTTTGCGCACCTCACGAGCAACCTGTTTAAGGTCGACGTCCATGTAATTTCCTTTCATGTGCTACGTTCGAGTTCGTGCGGG
>CALBBS010000029.1 GCA_937926845.1 uncultured Atopobium sp.
CGCCTATAAGAGGTGGGATAGTGGTGTGCGGGGGTTTCTCGCCAGAAGTACTTTTGCATGGCGCTCCTTTCGTTGGAGAGCATGCTAAAGAGTGACTTTGTCCCTATTCTGACCAGCGCCTGTCTAGTTTCTGTCAGGGAAAATTTGTGTAGGTGCATATTTGTTGCATACGCGCAGCTAGGCAGAAAACAACGCATCAAACTTTTATTTAGTTGCTAAGCAAGCAATTAAAAGGCAAAAAATACTGTGATAAAATCTACACAATTGCGGGTATCGCCAAGTGGTAAGGCAATGGCTTCCCAAGCCATCATCCGCGGGTTCGAATCCCGTTGCCCGCTCCAAAGACATACAAGAGCCCTTCGGGGCTCTTTTTATGGACAAGATTGAATTTTGGCGTTGTGAAGAAGGTTGTTCGGGTAGAAGTTGAACGGAAATATTTTGGAAATATCTTTGATAGAGCGTGCTTAATTACTCGGATTACGCGGATTGATGGTTGAAGGGAACAACATGGCACAAATTCCTATGACAGATCAAGAGGTAAAGATTGCTCTTGATGCGCTGTCAGATCAGATTGATAAATACGCCGAGCTTCTTGTTAAGAAGGGGTGTGCCGTCTCTGAAGGAAGTCAGCTGGTAATTAACGCTTCAATTGAGATTGCTGATTTTGCCCGTAGGGTTCAGCGAGCAGCTTATGCGGCTGGCGCAGAATTCGTTACCGTTATTTGGGGCGATCAAGAGTCCTCAAGAATAATGTACGAAAACGTTGACCTAGCGCGTCTTTCTAAGACACCAAGCTGGAAGATTGAGCAGCTTAACTCCCTTGCCGAGCAGGGTGCAGCATTTTTGTTCCTCTCGTCTGATGATCCAAATGGTCTAAAGGGAATTGATCCAGAAAAGCCAGCTGCTGTTTCTCGCGCAAGAAACTTAGAGTGCGACGTCTTTAGAAACGGTATGGACTTTGGTAAAAACGTTTGGTGTATTGCTGGTGTTCCTGCAGCTAAATGGGCAAAGGTAATTTTTCCAGAGCTTTCTGAGGCTGAGGCAATCTACAGGCTTTGGATTGCAATTTTGGACGTTGCTCATGCAAGTGGAGAAGATCCTCAGAGTGCTTGGGAGACCCACAATGCAACATTTGAGAAGACCAAGCGCTTCATGAATTCTCATCAGTTTGAAGAGCTTCGTTATGAATCTTCAAATGGAACTAACCTGACTATTTGTATGAATCCAGGACATCTTTGGGAGGGCGGCGCTGGAAAGACTCAGGATGGAACGTTGTTCTTCCCTAACATTCCTACCGAGGAAGTCTTTACAACGCCAAACTATTGTAAGGTAAACGGCACTGTTCACTCTGCGTTGCCTCTGATTCATGCCGGCCAGATTGTTAAAAACTTCTGGTTTACCTTCAAAGACGGCGAGGTTGTTGACTACGGCGCTGAGCAGGGCAAAGACGTTCTGACTTCTATTGTTTCTCAAAAGGGCGGCAAGTACCTGGGAGAATGTGCTCTTATTTCTAAGAACACGCCTATTCGCCAGAGCGGCATTCTGTTCTACGATACTCTGTATGACGAGAATGCTAGCTGCCATTTAGCACTTGGAATGGGCTTCCCAGAGTGCCTGAAGGGCGGCCTTGAGATGAGCCCAGATGAGCTCTTGGCCCACGGTGTTAATCAGAGCACTACGCACGTTGATTTTATGATTGGTGCAGACGATTTGAACATTTGGGGAATTTCTGCCGATGGAAAAGAAACACCAATTTTCATAAATGGACAATGGGCATGGGAGTAAACTGCTACACTATCCTAGTTGCGTGGTAAAATTGCCACGCCCGATAATGGGCCGTTAGCTCAGTTGGTAGAGCAGGGGACTTTTAATCCCAAGGTCTAGGGTTCGAACCCCTAACGGCCCACCAGGTAATTCAAAGGTCGGGTACCATAGTGGTACTCGACCTTTTCTTTTACGAGCAGAAGGAGTCTCATCGTGGTAGATCGCTACACCGGCAAAGAAATGGGCCACATCTTTTCTTTGGAGAACAAGTATGCCGTTTGGCAGGAGATTGAAGTCCTTGCGTGCGAAGCACAGGCTGAGCTTGGTGTTATTGGTATTTCTCGCGAAGAGGCAGCTTGGATTCGAGAGCACGCTGCGTTTAATCGCGCTGAGGTAGACGAGATTGAGGCCATTACCAACCACGACGTCATTGCCTTCCTGACCAATATGGGCTCCTACATCGATGCCAAGGTTCCAGAGGGTGAGCTTAAGCCAAGTCGCTGGGTTCACTACGGTATGACCTCAACAGACCTGGGCGATACCGCCCTTTGCTATCAGCTCACCCAGGCATGTGACCTGCTTATTACTGCGGTTCGTCGCTGCGCCGCTATCTGTAAGCGTCGCGCATTTGAGGAGCGCGATACGCTGTGCGTTGGTCGTACTCATGGCATTCATGCTGAGCCTATGACCTTTGGCATGAAATTTGGTAGCTGGGCCTGGGAGTTTAAGCGCGACCTTGACCGCTTGAAGGATGCTCGTAAAAACGTTGCCTATGGTGCTATTTCTGGTGCTGTTGGAACCTACTCTTCTATTGATCCTTTTGTAGAGGAGTATGTTTGCGAGAAACTCGGTCTTGTCCACGATCCACTTTCAACCCAGGTAATTTCTCGCGACCACCACGCTTACCTTGCCGGCGTTCTGGCAACCGTTGCCGCTACCTGCGAGCGTATTGCAACTGAGATGCGTGCGCTGCAGAAGACTGATACCCTCGAGGCTGAGGAGCCATTCCGCAAGGGCCAGAAGGGCTCTTCCGCTATGCCTCACAAGCGCAACCCCATTACTGCCGAGAAGATCTGTGGTTTGTCCCGCGTAGTTAAGGCAAACGCACAGGTTGCCTTTGATAACGTTGCTCTTTGGCACGAGCGTGACATCAGCCACTCTTCCGCTGAGCGCGTTGCTCAGGCAGATAGCTTTATTGCTCTTGACCACATGCTGTCAAAGCTTGAGTTCCTGCTTGATGGCATGGTCCTGTATCCAGAGCAGATGATGGCCAACCTCAATAAGACCCGTGGCATGCTCTTCTCGTCAAAGGTTCTTCTTGCCCTGGTCAATACTGGTATTACTCGTGAAGAGGCGTACAAGATTGTTCAGTCCAACGCTATGAAGGTCTGGGCAGATATTCAGCAGTGCAAGGAAGGACCATCCTACCAGGAGCTTCTTGAGGCGGATCCAGCCTGTACGCTGAGCCATGAGGAGCTTGAGAAAATCTTTGATCCTCGCGCATTTCTTACCCGTTCAAACGTTTTGTTTGACCGTCTTGAGCATCTTGAATTGGACTAAATCGTGTCTCTGTTTGGAAACATTTCTCGCCGAAACTTCTTTAAGACGGGAGCGGCTGGTGTCGTAGTTGCGGGTGCAATTAGCATCGCGGCTGGCTGCTCTCATCAAGAAGGCTCGGGAGATGCAGGAAAACCGCTGGTACTTGACGAGTCCTCTGGCACAAATGTGCTGGACACCTATAGCTCTGCGGAGTATTCTGCCCAACCTAGTCAGACCTGGACTCTTCCTTTGGGAAGCGTGCTGCATCCAGCCGAAGGAAATTGGATTCCCGTCACCATGGCCGGCGCATCTGCTACGCCAATGGTAAAGGGCTCTGCTCTTTCGCTGACGTCCGGCCAGGTTATTGACGTTGTTCCTGCGGCTCAGATGAACAATAACACCGCCGTAATTTACGACGTTCGCTGCTCCGACTCTGTGTACGCATGGGTTGAGATAGATACCACTACGTTTGACTGGGAGCTTCTTGCCGCACCATTTTCTGACGGTAAGCTTACTGGAGATGCAACGGTACTCTACAAAGCTGATAAAAACTGGGATCCGGCTCCGTTTGCCTGCGGAGACGATAAGGTGGTTTGGCTAGTCCAACCAGCTTCTTCTGGCGAGAAAACCCGTGAATCTTCACACTGCTACGTGTGGCGTGTGGGGGATTCTGAGGGAACGGATGCCGTAGAATCTCCAGGTAGATTTGCTACTGCACCGTCTATCTCAAAGGGCGTAGTTACCCTTACTCCTCGAGTTCGCGCCTCCGAAGGCACCTACTATGGCGTAACAGCATACCTGCTGGGGGACAACCTTAAAACCAAGGTTGACCAGCTTGTTATGCCTCAATCCGTCAAACCTTTTGCAGCAAGTCGCGTAGACGATAAGTTTATTGTGTCAGTTGAAGCAAGTTATGACTCGGGCGGTCTGTTGGGCAAGATGGGAACATATATCCTGCCTGCTTCAGGCGAAAACCCTTACGTCATTGAGCGTGAACCTTATGCAATATCGGCAGGTAAAGGTAGCCTTTACATAGTTAAGAGCCGCGCCTCTTACGTGCTTGTTGATACGCAAAATCAAACGGCAAACTGGCTCTATTCAATGGATAGAAGCGTTGATTACGGAGAGTTTCCCGCTCGAGAAGGCAACTGTGATTCTTTTGTAACCTACTCAACTGTTAAGGATCCTACCAGCGGATATCCGGCTTCCGTGACAGTTCGTGTTTTTTCTTTGTAGATTATTTGTAGGTATAGAGATAGAATGAATACAAATAATTAATGAATAATCGTAATGTGCCATACGCACATACATGCAGGGCAAAAGAAAAGGGGAGACAATGGCTTCCGACGAGAAGAAAATTCTGATTGTCGAAGATGAGAAAGTCATCCGTGACGCCGTCTCAGCATATCTTGAGCGCGAAAATTACGTTGTTAAGGGTGTTGGCGACGGTCAGAGTGCAGTTGAAGAGTTTGAAAAGCATGCATTTGACCTGGTGATTCTCGATCTTATGCTCCCAAAACTTTCTGGAGAGCGCGTTTGCCGTGCAATTAGAGATGCCTCTAACGTACCTATCATCATGCTTACCGCAAAAGGTGAGGTAGAAGACAGGATTATTGGTCTTGAGCTTGGTGCTGATGACTATCTTGTTAAGCCCTTCTCGCCACGCGAGCTGGTGGCACGCGTTCGCGCATTGTTCCGCCGCACGTATTCTGAGCCAGACACTGCTGTTGACGTGCTTGATTACGGTACTCTTACTATTGATATTTCTGGTCACAAGATTCTCATCAACAACGAGGAAGTTGACCTGACCGCTTCAGAGTTTAAGCTGCTCACCACCCTTGCTCGCTATCCTGGCCGCGTGTACACACGTATGGAGCTTGTCGAGAAGGTCCTGGGTTATGATTTTGAGGGCTATGAGCGCACTATTGATTCGCATGTCAAGAACTTGCGCGCAAAGCTCGGCGATGATCCTCGTAATCCTCGCTGGTTGTTCACCGTTCACGGTGTTGGCTATCGCTTTGAGGCTGGCAACGCTAGCCACGAGTCCTAAGCTTTAAAGCTTTGGCGCTCTTCAAGAAACATCACTCAAATTCTCTTAAGAACCCTCCGGAAACTGAGGGTTCTTATAAAACTATTAAGCCTGATCCCGTTGACACTCAGAGCTTTACTACCCGTATGGCAGCGTTCTTTGCGCTAACTGCCGTCATGACGGTATTGGTGCTCATTTCTGTTTTGGGCATTGTGTGGGAAAACCGTTTTACCGCTTATACCAGGGAGAACCTACAAAACACCGCTGATACTACCGCGCTCAATATGTCTCAGGCATACGCGCGCGCAGAAGGCTGGAATGCCGACGTTCTCTCTATTGCACGTCAGGCCTCTGCAACCAATTCCGATATTGGTATTCAGGTCTTAGACGTCTCTGGCGTGGTTCTGTATGACGACTCTGCGCCAAATGCTCGCCGACCTGGCGGAGATAGCGCACTATCTGGCCCTCAGACGGGTGACGCCGTAGTTTATGCAGTTGTCCAAAACCTACAAGGTGAGCCTGTGGGCAGCATTAGAATTTGGACGTTTGGTTCAGAGCCGTTCCTGACTCAGCGAGACATTGCGTTCCGTAATGGCTCCTACCAGGCAATTAGTCTTGCTGCAGCCATTGCAATCTCGCTTTCTGGACTGATTGGTATTTTGGCTTCACGCTCGCTTACCAAGCCGGTACGCCGTATTACCGAGACGGCTGTCCAGATCAGAAGCGGTAATCTTGCAGCTCGTTCAGGCATACGTGGCGAGAATGAACTAGGGCGCCTGGGAGAAACCTTTGATGACATGGCGTCTTCACTCGAAAGAGACATTAAGCTTGAACGCCGTCTGACCAGTGATGTTGCACACGAGCTCAGAACTCCGCTCATGGCTATCATGGCCACTGTTGAGGCAATCCAAGATGGCATCTTACCTGCAGATGAAGAGCGCTTGGAAAACATTGTGTCTGAGAGTAGACGTCTTTCTCGCCTGGTAGACGCCATGCTCCATCTCTCAAGACTTGAGAACGGAAAGACAAAGTTCAACCCAGAAAGCGTCAATGTGGTGGCAATGGTGGCAAGCATTGTTGCCGTGCAAGAAACACTCTTCAAGGAAAATAACCGCACGTTGACCTTTGTGGATAAGACACCCGAGGGCAATTGTTTTGTTGATATTGATTCGGACATGATTCGAGAAGCCCTGACCAATTTGTTAAGCAACGCTATCCGCTACACCAATGATGGAGGCCATGTAGCCATAACCGTATCGATTGACGATACCGATGCGGTTATCTCCGTGACTGATGATGGTATGGGAATTGCCCCTGAGGACATTCCACAGACCTTCTCGCGATTCTGGCGTGCAGAAGAAAGCCGTGAGCGCGCTTCGGGCGGTCTTGGCGTTGGATTGGCAATTACAAAAGAGATTATGGACCGTCATAACGGCACTATCTCGGTAGAATCCGAGCTTGGAAAGGGCACGACCTTCTCGCTGCACCTTCCTTTGCTTGCCCAAAATAATATCTCTGTAACAGATACTTTGTTGTAGGTCGATTTTTGGGTATTTTGCCGTACAATCAAAAGTCCTGCAATACAACGCGCTTTGCGCAGAAGTGAGGTCATTGTGGCTGGAGCTGAGCTTCGTCCCGATTCGCACGGTAAGGTTCGCGATATCTACGATTGTGGCGACAAACTTTTGATGGTTGCGAGCGATCGCATTAGTGCTTTTGACTTTATTCTCCCCGACGAGATTCCTTTTAAGGGAGAAATTCTGACGCGTATCAGCGCTTTCTGGTTTAATCGCTTCAAGGACCTTCTGCCTAACCACATGATTTCTGTTCTGCCAGATCAGACTCCTGAGCAGTTTGCAGATTACACTGAGTATCTTGCTGGCCGCGCAATGCTGGTAAAGAAAGCACAGACTGTGCCAATCGAGTGCATTGTCCGTGGTTACCTTACTGGTTCTGGCAAAAAGACCTATGACCAGGACGGTACCGTCTGCGGCATTAAGCTGCCTGATGGTCTGACTGAGGCATCTAAACTTCCTGAGCCAATCTTTACTCCTTCAACTAAGGCTGAGCTTGGCGATCATGACGAGAATATCTCGTTTGAGCGTTGCTGCGAGATTGTTGGTGAGGATGTTGCTACTCAGCTGAAGGAAGCCTCGCTTGCAATTTATAAGGCTGCTGCAGAATATGCTGCAACTCGTGGAATTATTATTGCGGATACCAAATTTGAGTTTGGTTTTATCGACGGAAAACTTACACTTATTGATGAGTGCCTTACACCTGATTCAAGCCGTTTCTGGCCTGCTGAGGGTTATTCTGAGGGACACGTTCAGCCAAGCTACGACAAACAGTATGTGCGCGATTGGCTGAAAGCCCACTGGGACATGCAAGGAGAGCCACCTCATCTTCCAGAAGAGGTTATTGAGGGCACGTCCGAGCGTTATCGTACGGCATTCCAGATTATTACGGGAACTGAGTTTGTACCACTGAAGGAGACCAATGTCACTGCGTGACACCATTACAGGCGCAACCAAAGAAGCGCGTGAGGCTACCGCAAGCCTTTCAAAGAAAGAAACCTCTGAGGAGACTGAGCGTCCTTCGTATTCCGCTTTTGGTCGCAAATCTGCTGCTACTGCTAAACCAGTACGAGAGGCAGCTGCGTCTGTACGTGTGAGTGGCTCCGGCTCTGGCTCCAGTGCTCCAAAGAGCAAAGAGGAGAAG
>CALBBS010000030.1 GCA_937926845.1 uncultured Atopobium sp.
GTCACGGTGCTTCCGGAGCAGACGTATTCCCTCTGTGGCTCCAGGTCCTCTGCGCGGGTCTCATGGCAATTGGAACTGGAATTGGCGGTAGAAAGATTATTAAAAAAGTTGGCATGGAGATGGTAAAACTTGAGCGTTATCAGGGCTTTGCCGCGTCCTTCTCGGCATCTGCATCTTTGCTGCTTTCCACACTGACTGGTCTTCCTGTTTCAACAACTCATACAAAAATGACCGCCATGATGGGCGCGGGTGCTGCAAAAAATATTCGTTCAGTTAACTGGGGCGTTGCAAAAGAAATGGTTGCAGCATGGGTGTTTACTTTCCCTGGCTGCGGACTTATTGGTTTTCTTTTTGCAAAACTGTTCCTGATGTTTTTCTAAGTACGTATAACTGTCTTTTACGAGTTCTATTGAACCACTCAACTTTATTGGAGGATTCATGCTAGGTAAGCCAAAAGAGGACGTCTTCTACACTATGTTCCGCGAGTTTGGCGACAAAATTGTAGAAACCGCTGAAGAGTATGCGGTCATTATGGAAGGCTATCCTGAGACTGCCGCACGTATTCCTCAGATGAAGGTCTACGAGCGTGAGTGTGACGAGAAGGTCCAGCACATTATGAAGGAGCTTTACGCTTCCTTTGTCACACCATTTGAGCGTGAGGACATCTCTGACTTGGCTCTTCGTCTTGATGACATTGTTGACGGAATGAATTCTGTTGCAGAGCGTCTTGACCTCTTTAACGTTGACGACACTCGTAAAGAGGCTATGCAGCTTGCTGAACTTACCCTTCGCGCATGCAAGACGGTCCAGGAGATGCTGAGTGTTCTGAGTGATTACAAGAAAGATCCTACTGTTATGGAGAAGGCCATTGCCGTTGGTCACGTTGAGGACGAGGGAGACCTTATTTACCACAACGCACTCTCTCGCTTGTTCCGTGATGAAATGCCTGGTCGCCACACCGTTGCTTGGCTTCGTATTTTTGACCGCATGGAGACTGTTCTGGATTCCTGTGACGACGCGGCGGGAGTTGTTCGCTCCGTTGTTATGAAGAACGCTTAAGTTCGTTTTCTGCTAACGGTATATACAGACTAAAAACTGCCTTCCGCCGGGAGGCAGTTTTTATATTCTCTTTTTGTCCGGTATTGGGGTTAAACTGTTTATATAAAAGAAAGTGGAGGTGCCATGAGCGGCTTCAAGCGTTTTTGCTACATACTCTATGTTCTTGCAAGTGCCTTTGTATTTTTAGCTCTTGCTTTAACGTGGTTTGGTCCTTGGACACATCAGGCAACTAATCTCTTGTTTACCAAGCCCTACCTTATTGCTCTTAACGCTTGTGCGGCTATTAGCATCTTTGGTCTTGTTGTGGTGCTGTTCAGAGCTCTATTTATTAGAAAAACAGTAAAGCTCACGGTGGCTACTGTTGAGGGCGGAACAATTTCTGTCACTAAAGATGCCATTTCTTCTCAGGCAGCCCATATTATTGAAGAAGATGGAACTTGCCTTGCACACCGCGTTAATGTGCAGATTTCTAAGAACAATTCTGTAGCTGTACAGATTGATATTCTCCCTAAAGAACCTGTTGATGTCACTGCAAAGGGCTCTGAGTTCTATAACGCTCTTCAGTCTGGTCTTGCTATCGTGTGCGGACCTTGTGTTTCTAGCATCAATCTTTCTTTTATCAAGCCAAGTTCCTTCTCGCCAAAAGATGAAGAAGGTGCGTCTTTGTCTCAGTCAAAAGGGGTTGTGCCAGAACCAGAGATTGTAGAAGAGCAATCTTACGAGCAAACTTCCACTCAAACCGCTGCTCAGCAGACTGGTAAAGACATTCGATTGAGTATTTCAGAGCCAGATGCAAAGGAGGTCACAGACAATGGATAAAAACTTCTTTCAGAAGATGCAGGAGAAGTGCAAAAAATACGTCGTTGACCATCCAGGTGCCATTATTGGCGGATTTTTGGGCCTCTTGTTTGCAATTCTTTTGTTTACGTTTGGCCTTTTTAAAATGCTAGTTGTTGCATTGTTTGTACTGGTGGGAGTTGCCATCGGTCAGATTTTTGATGGAAAGGCAACCATTTTGGCAAAGATTCGTTCCTTATTTACGGACAGAAACTAGATAGGAGAGAGCTGTGGCAGAAGAACTTACTAATTCGCAAGAGACCACCTCTGAAGAAATTGTTCCTGCAGAAGAGACAACAGATGTTTCTTCCGATGCAGATCTTGAGGATACAGACTCTCTTACCTTCTCTGGTGGAGTTGTCGAGAAAATCGTCTCGTTGGCTTTGCGTGACGTCCCCAACGTGGTGGGTGCTCGTGGAAACTGGCTTAATAGAGTTCAGGATGTACTTGGTGCATCTGATACGGCTAAAGGTGTCACTGTAGAGGTGCTGCCTGATAGCTCGCTAAATGTTACCGTTTCTGTACTTATTAAATATGGTTCTTATGCGCCTCAGATTTTTGAGGATGTTAAGCATATAATTGTCGAGAAAATCACCGGTATGACAGGCCTTGAAGTTTCTGGTGTTAACCTGCGAATTGAAGATGTTTTGACCGAAGAAGAATACGATCGCCTAAAACATCGTCCAGAAGAGCCTGAACAGCTAGACAAAGAAGAGTAAAGTACGCTAGAGTTGTACTGTTTTACGCTTTTATATTAATTGTTTTATTGTTTTGTCACTACAGGCTCCCGATGCGCAAGGAGTTTTGCCATGAAAAGGCTTTCACGTTGGAGCATGGCGATTGTTGCTACGTTTGTGCTAGCACTCTCGCTCGTTGGAGGACTTGCAAAGCAAGCATTCGCAGACACCACCCCTGTTACCTCAGAGGCTGAGCTGCTGGCTGCTATTGCTGCTGCTCCAGCAGATGGTTCGCAGACTATCGTTCAGGTAAATGCGGACTTTACCATTACTGCTCCAGTCCAGGTTCCAGCTAATAAGAACATTAGGTTGATGGGTACTGGAACTATCACAAGTGCCATGACCGGCTCTAATTTCTATATGTTCAAGATTGCTTCTGGCGGCGCAGTTACTCTTGATGGTGCCACCATTGATGGCAACAACACTGCATTTGCCGTTGAGAACCGTGGAAGTTTCACCTTGCTTCGTGGCGTTATTAAAAATGGTAAAGCAAGACCTACTCCTGGAAATAACGGCGTAGTTTTCACCACTGGTACTGGTGCAAAGTTTGTTATGGCTGGCGGTACTATTCAGGACAGCACGGTCGCTAACGCAAACGGTGGCGCAGTCACTGTTGCAAATGGTGCAACAGGTGAGCTCCGTGACGGTACCATTCAGAACACTACTCTTACCAATCAGTACTCTGGTAGCGTTATGGTAAGAAATGCAGATTTCACTATGACTGGCGGAACCATCACGGGTGGCGATGCTTCTTCTACCATTAATTCCTCTGGTGGTCTGATGCTGTATGCTCGTGATCCTAACGGTGAGACAACAACAGCTACCATGAACGGTGGTTACATTACTAACAATAAGGCTATTGAGGGTGCAGGCGTCTACGTTTACGCAGGTAATCCTCAGTTTGGCGATTCTAAGTCAAAGGCAGACTTTACCTTCAACGGTGGCTCTATTACTAATAATGTTGCTTCTGAGTCCGGCGGCGGTATCTACGTAACCTGGAACGGAAACGTTGTTATGAATAACGGCATCATCAAGAACAACACTGCTGGCATTGCTGGCGGCGGCGTTGCTACCTACGACCAGTTTGTTGGCGTTGTTGGTGGTCAGAAGGTTCCTTACTCCAGGGTTGGTGCTCCATGGAACAACTGGCCAAATATCTACCGTGCTGGCTTTACCATGAATGGCGGCTCTATTGACGGAAACAAGGCTACCAGCAATGGTACCAACCAGCTTGGCGATAAGGGTGTTGGTGCTGGTATTTATATTGCATCTGCTAATGTAACTCTTAACGCGGGCGAAATTATTAATAACACTGCAAACGATCAGGGTGGCGCAGTTTACGTCGCTTCTGTTCCTTATGTTGTCCACATTAATAAAGCACTTATTAAGGACAACACCGCAACTGTTATCGGTGGTGGTGCTTGGTTCTGCCCAACTGGTGTAGCTGAATTCCACTCCAAAAATGGCGTAGCATTCTTTAACAACACCGCTAACGGCGCTGGTGATGAGATCGCAACTGTTCGTGGTGCAGGCGAGTCTGCTGGCGCAACCATTTCTGATTACATGCTTGGTGGCGCTTCTGCACACTGGACCAAGGATGGTGCTGTTACTATCAACCTTCCTTCAATCCTTGGTGATGCAGATCCAGCTGCTGCACGTCATACTACTGAAGAAGTAAGCAATATCGTTAACAACACCGATATGCTTGCTCTTGAGTCTAATCTTCGTTATAGCTCTATCACCGCAGCACAGAATAAGGCTCAACTGATTATTTCTGGAAATGCCGCACAGCGTGGTGGTGGTATTGGCTCCAACGGTACCGTTATTACTGGTGAAGAGGGTACTCAGGATGTAACCGTTAAGAAGGTTTGGGATACTTCTGCAAACCCAGATGCAGTTATTCCAGAGACACTTACTGTTTATCTAAAGGCAGATGGATATGTTGTTGACTCCGTTGAGCTTTCTGCTGCTAATAACTGGGAGCACACGTTCACTGGTCTTCCAGATAACGTCACTTTGAGCTTCGTAGAGTCCACTCCAACTGGCTGGACTGCCCAGACTCCTGAGGTTAACGGTAACGTTACTACCTTAACCAATAAGGCCGACGCTCCCGTGACTCGTGATGTCCCAGTAACCAAGGTTTGGAACGGCACAAAGAAGGATTCCGTTACTGTTCACCTGCTTGCTGATGGTGTTGACACTGGTCAGACTCTTGTCCTTTCTGAGGCAAACAATTGGACCGGTTCATTTGTTGGTGTAAATCTTTACGCAGCAGATGGTAACCTCATTGCTTACACCGTTTCTGAGGACACTATTGAGGGCTACACTTCAGAGATCACTGGTGATATGGCTAATGGCTTTACCATTACAAACACTGAGACTCCAGTTACCCCAACTCCAACTCCAGAGAAGCCTGGTAAGAAGCGTAAGCACCGCACACCTGATACAGGCGATGCAAGTGTTGTAGCTATGGTTGCTTTTGCAACAGTTGGTGCTGGCTTTGTTGGTGTTGGAGCATATGCTCGCACTCGTAAGGACCAGTAAGTAACATACATTCACCTTGTATGCAGATCCCCTGCTTTTATAAAAAGCGGGGGATCTTTGTTAGCAGGACAATTTCTAGTTTTAACTGGGGATGTTTACGTTCACCGAATTTGCCAACCGTTTAACCAATAAGAGTGTTCTTCTCGCCAGGAGAGGTTAGAGAAGAACGACAATACTACTAGGTGGATAGTGAGTATCTGCATGAGTACCTTATTGGAGGTTGTTATGGAGCTCAAAGCTGATAAAAAGGTAATTGTCGAGCGTAATAACAAGGTTGTGTATGACAACGGAGACACAGTCGTTAAGGTGTTCAGCGGAAGCAAACCTTCTGCTGATATTATGAATGAGGCATTAAACCTCACTCGTGCTGAGCAGGCCGGAATCAACGTTCCTTCTCTTGTAGAGATTAGTAAGGTTGGTAATTGCTGGGCTGTTTCAACCAGAAAAGTTGAAGGTAAAACAATAAGGCAGCTTATTGAGGAGCATCCAGAAAAAGAGGACGAGTATCTCAATAAGTTTGTCGATATTGAGCTGGCTATTCACGCTCATAAGGCACCGCTTCTTACTCGTCAAAAAGACAAGTTCACCCGAATGATTAACAGTATTCCAGACATTCTTGATGAGGCTACAAGGTATGAGCTTCTGCTTAAGCTTGATGGTATGAAGCCTCATACTAAGGTCTGTCATGGTGACTTTGTTCCTTCCAATGTTATTCTCGCCGAGGATGGCACTCCTGTAATTCTTGACTGGGCTCATGCAACACAGGGCAATGGCGCTGCAGACTGCGCTACAACTTATCTGCACCTGCTTCTTCATGGTGATGAGGAACTTGCCGAGAAGTACATCAATCTTTATTGCACCAAGCAAGGCTGCACGCGTCAGTATGTAAACGAATGGCTTGGCATTGTTGCTGCAGCAGAGCTTGCGCGCGGTCGTGTAAAAGAAACAGAGTTCCTGCTTAAGTGGGTAAATGTTTTTGATGCAATGTAGTTGGTTACAAGAACTTTAAACTAACTGAGAAGAGCCTCGTCAGGGGCTCTTCTTTTATTACACTTCTTGTCATTACATAAAGAGACACAAGGAGTTAGTCGTGTACGATATTGATCCAAAGCAGCCCACCGCAAAGTCAGAAAATAAGAAATCAAAGCTTGAGCGCATGAGCGCTGGTGAGTGGTGTGGTGGTGAAGCTGACGCAGAACAAAGCGCAGCTTTTTGGCGCGCTAAGGATCTTGCCTGGGAGTTCAATCAGACCCGCCCAAGTGATAAAGAAAAGTGCCGTCAGATTTTGACTGAACTTCTCGGTGAACTAGGAGAGGGAAGTGCAGCAGTTTCTCCTTTTAATGTTGATTATGGCTTCAATATCAAGATTGGTCCACATAGCTTTATCAACCACGGTGCATACTTGATGGATTGTGCGCCTATCACTTTTGGTGCTCATAGTTTTGTGGGCCCTCAGTTTAAGGCGTACACCGTTCAACACCCTCTAGATGCTGAGGAGAGAAATGCTTGGTATGAGCGAGCATTGCCTATCACGGTGGGAGATAACTGCTGGTTTGGCGGAAATGTGACGGTGCTTCCCGGTGTAACTATCGGAAATAACTGTGTAATTGGGGCTAATAGTCTGGTTACTAAAGATATTCCAGACAATTCTCTTGTTGTTGGTTCTCCCGCAAAGGTCGTACGTCAAATTACCGAGGCAGATAAGCTGGGACTCAAAGAGCTTTTGGGCTAGTTCTGTTAGGCTAGGAGCGCGTGGCTTCGGGGCATAGGACTTCAGTGTACTTGGGTTCAGAGCGCACAAAAAATGTGCGATTTAAGAAAACGCTGCTAGATTAGGCCTTTTAGGGAGATTGTTTAACTATTTATTTGATGTTTGAGTTGTCCGCGCTATAATGACAACAAAGGGGAGCTGGGTAATGGCCCGGCTGAGAGGCAGCAACTTATGCTGCGACCCATAAACCTGATCTGGGTAATGCCAGCGTAGGGAGCCAATGCCGTCCTTACGCACTATAAGAAGGAGGGCATATGAAAAAACTTTCTCAGTTTGCATTGCAAGCCATATCCCTTACTTCTTTTCTTGTGCTTTGGCAGCTTGTTATTGTTGCAGGAATTATTCCAAATTACCTTGTTCCAACTCCTGTTCAGGTTGTATTTGCGCTGGTCAAGGATTTTCAGCTTCTTCTGACACATACAGGGATTACGCTTCTAGAATCCCTTATTGGCCTAGTTATTGGAGTGCTTATTGGCTTTGCGCTTGCGGTTCTTATGGACTTCTTCAAAACGCTGGACAAACTGCTTTCTCCACTTGTTACTATCTCGCAGACTATTCCTATTGTGACTATCGCGCCGCTTCTGGTGCTTTGGCTGGGTTATGGCCTTTTGCCAAAGATTGTTCTTGTGGCCATTTCAACGTTTTTCCCTATTACTGTGGCGTTGAACTCGGCATTTAAAGCAATTGATCCTGATATGGTTGACCTGATGACCACCATGGGAGCTAGTCGTGTGCAGATTTTTTGGCACGTCAAGTTGGCTGCTGCTGCACCACAGTTTTTCTCGGGACTCAAAATGAGTGTGACCTACGCCGTAATTGGTGCAGTAATTGCAGAATGGCTGGGAGGTGACGCTGGACTGGGCGTGTATATGACGCGCGTCAGAAAGGCGTTTGCGTACGACAGGATGTTTGCGGCAATCGTGGTGGTGTCTGCCCTGTCGCTGGTATTGATGAAGTTTGTAGAACTTGTCCAAAAGCGTGCACTTCCTTGGGATACCTCTCAGGATGCCAAAGAATCTGCACGATAACTTTGACGGAACTCAAAGAAAGAAGTGATTACACACATGAGCGCATTTAACCGCAAGGATATAACAAGAAAAGGCTTTCTAGCTGCGATGGGTTTCTCGACAGCAGGACTTTGCGCAGGTTGCTCGCTTGAGCAGCCGTCTGCTCCATCCAACACAAACAAGGGTGCTGGGCAGAATTCCGGCGGTACCACAGAGATTACGTTTGCCCTGGACTACACCCCAAACACCAACCACACCGGCATCTATGTAGCTCAGGAGAAGGGCTACTTTGACGAAGCTGGTCTCAAGGTAACTATTCAGCAGCCACCTGCCGATGGTGCTGACGCGCTGATTGGTGCGGGTGGCGCTCAGATGGGCGTTACCTACCAGGACTATATTGCTAACAGCCTCTCGTCTTCTAATCCGCTGCCATATACTGCGGTGGCTGCTATCATTCAGCACAATCTTTCGGGCATTATGAGCCGTGAAGAGGATCACATTGTTCGTCCGCGAGACCTGAATAACCGCACTTATGCAACATGGAATCTCCCTGTTGAACAGGCTACTATCAGGTCTGTTATGGAGTCTGATGGCGGAGATCCCTCCACGCTTAAAATGGTACCTTATGAGGTAGATGATGAGGTATCTGGCCTAAAAGCAAAAATGTTTGATGCTGTTTGGGTGTACGAGCAGTGGGCTGTTCAAAACGCTCGCGTTCAGAACTTTGCCTACAACTATTTTGCTTTTGCAAATATTGATCAAAACTTTGACTACTACACGCCAGTTATCGCAGTAAATGATGGCTTTGCAAAAGAGAATCCAGATACCGTTAAGGCGTTCTTGAGCGCAACCAGAAAAGGTTACGAGTTCTGCGTTTCTAACCCAGATGAGGCAGCAGAGATTCTGCTCAAAGCTGTCCCAGAACTTGACGCTGACCTGGTCAAAGCATCTCAGAAGTTCTTGGCTGCCAAGTACATTGACGACGCTGAGAAGTGGGGCGTCATTGACTCAGCTCGCTGGCAGCGTTTCTACACCTGGCTTAATAACCAGCAGCTGCTAGAGAATAAGATTGACCCATCCGCAGGATTTACTAGTGAGTACCTTGGATAAGAAGCTTACTGACATAACAAATAACGCAGCTGTAGAAGTTCCTGGCGAGAAGGACCTTTCAGCTGCATCCGCACGTGAGATGCAACAGAACGCACCGGCGCTTGAGGCGCGTAACCTCACGCTGGTCTGGGGAAACGACCAGGTAGTTGCCAAGGACATCTCAATTGAGCTGCAGCCTGGTACTATTACCAGATCG
>CALBBS010000031.1 GCA_937926845.1 uncultured Atopobium sp.
TTCAACCATGAGCTTGACCAGTTCTTCATTGTCATATGTTTTGTTGTGACAAGGAGTTGAACACTGCCAAAGACCATAATCACCTTGCATATACCAAAGACGATTCTTGTCAAAACCAGAGCGCTGGAAGGCGTGATCTACGTTAGTGGTGATGACAAAGTAATTTTTATTTGTAACAGCATCAAGTAGCAGCTCGTAGGTATTATATGGCGGCTCAACATAACGGTTATAAAAAATATGCCTGCTCCAATATGCCCATCTTTCTTCCTGTGTAGCAAAAGGATAAAAACCGGCTGAATACATATCAGAGAAATGGTATTTCTCAATAAAATCTGAGAAGTACTTTTCAAAACGAGGTCCAGAATAGGTGTATCCTGCAGCAGTTGAAAGCCCTGCCCCTGCACCTATAACAACCGCATCACACTCTTTAAGAGCGCTTTTAAGTAATTGAGCTGCCTCCTGTGGGTTAGTTAAGGAGTTGCTGATAAATTGCAAAGTCTGATTCTTTGAAGACATTAAAAATCACCTCCGGTGCTTGAGGATGAGACAAAAGATAGTTCTGTACCGTGCTTACTGCAATTTCAGCAGCACGCTGGGGAGGAAATCCAAATTCGCCCGTAGAGATACAACAAAAGGCAATTGAAGATAACTTGTTATCTTCAGCAAGCTGTAGGCAATTGTTGTAGCAGCTGGCTAAGAGATTCTCGTGATTTTTATTAAGAGCTCCAGAAACAATGGGACCCACTGTATGGATAACAAACTTTGCAGGTAGATTGAAGGCAGATGTAATCTTTGCAATTCCGGTTGTCTCTTCATGTCCCTGCTTGTGCATTATGTCTGCACAGGCAGCTCTTAGTTCCATTCCTGCGTATGTTTGAATGGCATTATCAATACAGTGATGGTTAGGAATAAAGCAGCCGAGAAGAGCCGAGTTAGCAGCATTGACAATGGCATCAGCGGCCAAACGCGTAATGTCACCCTGCCAAAGTTTTATCTTTGTTTGGATTTCTGGCAAATCTTTTACAAATACAACGCCCTTCTCGCGAACTCGCTCTTGAAGATATTCGTCCTGAATTTTCAAAACTTCAGGAGTTATAGAAATTGCAGGTCGAACGTTCATAAGCGCTCTTAGGAGAAGTTGCTGTTCTTCTGCATTTTGAGGAAGAGCTACACGGTCTCTCTTTGGATATTCACGTAACAATTCCTGTATAAGAAAAATTCTGCGCTCAGACTGTGTCATTGCTTCTCCTCTCGATTATTTTTGTGGCGTAAAAGGGGCTTCACATGAATGAAGCTCCTCCAATAAATATAAATCGCTGAATTACTTAGAAAGTACGGAGATTCTTTGCTGGATGTGGTTGCCATCAAATGCTTCGTCAACGAGGGCAAGATCAAAGTCAGCATAGCTAATTTCGCTTACACCACGATCGTTTACGGTAAATACCTCGCCGGCAAGAATATAGGAGCCGGTATAAGCGCCGTCTGCCTGAAAATCAGCTGCTGGAGAGATGTAAGTCCACTTAACATCAGTACGAGTGCGGAGATGATCGAGAGCTTCTCCCATGTTAGTTGCAACAGGTATGAAGGCCCTCGGGAAATCAGGTGTATCCATAACGCGGGTTGTGTGTGAGTCATCAAGATAGAGGCTACCTGCTCCACCAACAACAATAAGACGAGTATCAGTGCCAGATAAAATATCAGCAAGATGCTTAAGAGAGGTGATATGTAGAGGCATGTCTTCAGTATTCCATACACCAAAAGCATCAACAACTACATCAAAACCCTTAAGATCTTCAGCAGTAAGATCAAAGAGATCTTTGTGAAGAACATTAGTGGCTTCTGTCTTGTTCTCACCCTCGCGGATGATAGCGGTTACTTCTGCTCCGCGCTTGAGAGCCTCGCGAACAATACCCTGACCGTTACGACCATTTGCTGCGACTACTGCGATTTTCATAATTGTGTTCCTTTCAAAATCTGTTGGATGGGTGAGCGTGCTTGTGCTTGTTTTGCTCGACCTCTTGTCGATTAGTATTAAAGAACACAAAATTACTATTTGAAAGTAAGCACTTTTTTGTAATATAGGTACTAATTAGATACTAATAAAGCTAGATGGGATAAAAGATGTCAAAAAAATTTTTACAATCATTCCCCGCATGCCCTGTAGAGCTCACCATTAACCTTATTAGCGATAGGTGGAAGGTGTTAATCTTAAGAGATTTGATGGAGGGAACAAAGCGATTTGGCGAGCTCAAAAAATCTGTCGCAGGTATCTCACAAAAGGTGCTGACTTCAAATCTACGTGCCATGGAAGAGTCTGGCCTTCTGACACGTGAGGTATTTGCTGAAGTTCCTCCTCGCGTTGAATATACGCTGACTGAAACGGGAAAGAGTTTAGAGCCAATCTTAGATGCACTTCGTGAATGGGGGGAATCGTATAGGTCAAGCCATTCTAATTACGAAATGCATGAAGTGAAGTAAAATAGAGACAGTAATTGTCTTAAGGAGCGTGTTACATGTCTGAAAGTGGCTATGACTTACAAAGCCTGGCCGGAAAGCTTTGCTCGATTGTTGGTGAAGAGAACGTCCTGGTAGACGAGCCAATGAGTGAGCACACCACTTTTAAAGTGGGTGGACCCGCAGATCTCTATGTCATCCCTGATGACCCTGATGAGGTTAAAGAGATTCTCCTTGCGGTTAAAGACGCAGAAGCTCCTTATTTTATTCTTGGCTACGGCTCTGACCTGCTTGTTTCTGATGCGGGATATCGCGGCGTCATCATTGCTATTGCCGATGGTCTCACCGGCGTAAGCATCGACGATACCGAGATGACCTGCCAAGCAGGCGTTGGTCTTAAAGAAGCGTCTGAGATGGCCTGTGAGCTGGACCTTTCTGGACTGGAGTTTGCGTGCGGCATCCCAGGTTCTGTGGGCGGCGCATGTTTCATGAACGCAGGCGCTTACGACGGCTGCATTGCTGACGTGCTCAAATCCGTCCGCGTTCTTCTCGCCGACGGTACCTTTGCTACTCTGGACGCATCCGAGCTTGACCTGGGGTATCGCCACAGTAGAATTGCTGATGAAGGCATGATTGTGCTTTCTGCCACGTTCAATCTTCATCGAGCAGATGGCGAGAAGATCCGCGAAAAGATGGAAGAGTTTACGCGTGCTCGTGAGGAAAAGCAGCCACTTGAGTTGCCTTCCGCCGGTTCAACTTTCAAGCGTCCTGAGGGTCACTTTGTAGGCAAGCTTGTTACCGATGCTGGTCTTAAGGGCTATCGCTTTGGCGGCGCCGGTGTTTCCGATAAGCATGCTGGTTTTGTGGTCAACTACGATAACGCTACCGCTGCTGAGGTTCATGCGGTTATCGAGCACGTTCAAGCCGAGGTCAAACGCCAGTTTGATGTCGAGCTTCACCCCGAGGTAAGGTTCCTCGGGGAGTAGCGAGCCGCGCGACTCACACCCATCCGCAACGGATTGCACGCG
>CALBBS010000032.1 GCA_937926845.1 uncultured Atopobium sp.
GGTCCTTCTGATGCAGTTGAGATTCTCGGTCTGCAAACCGTTCCTGGTGCAGGCGATGAGTTCCGCGTCTTCCAGGAGGAGCGCGACGCTCGTGAGCTTGCTGATCAGCGCGCCCTTAAGGCTCGTATTGAAGAGCAGAACCGTGTTAAGCACGTTACCCTCGAGAACCTCTTTGACACCATGGCTGACCGTGACGTCAAGGAACTCAACCTCATTATCAAGGCTGACGTTCAGGGCTCCATCGAGGCTCTCCAGGATTCCCTGGACAAGATGGACCAATCCGAGGTTCGTATCAGCACCATCCACTCTGCTGTTGGTGGCATTACCGAGACAGATGTTGTTCTGGCCGATGCGTCCAACGCAATTATCATTGGCTTTGGCGTCCGTCCAGATGCAAAGGCTAAGCTTGCTGCAGAGCGCGTAGGCGTTGAGATTAGAACGTATAGCGTCATCTACAAGGCTATCGAAGAGATTGACGCAGCTCGTATTGGTATGCTTAAGCCAACTGAGCAGGAAGTCCAGACCGGCGTTGCTGAAGTTCGCGATACCTTCAAGGTACCTAAGGTTGGTATTGCTGCCGGCTGCATGATTTCGGAGGGTGAGATTTCCCGCGACGATAACATCCGCCTCATCCGTGACGGCTTTGTTGTTTACGATGGAAAGATTGCATCGCTCAGGCGCTTCAAAGACGACGTTAAGAGCGTTAAATCCGGCTACGAATGCGGTATTGGCCTTGAGAACTTCCAGGACATCAAGCCTGGCGACCAGCTCGAGGGTTATCGCATTGAGCAGGTGGCTCGTACCGAGTAAGAAGGGACAGCATGAAACAGAATCAGTTTTCTCGTCGTACTAATGAGATTGCTCGAGAAAAGCTCAGCTGGATCCTTTTGTTTGAAATTTCCGACCCTGATCTCCAGCTTGTGACAGTCACAAGCTGCGAGGTCTCGGTTGATAAGTCCTTTATGCGTGCCTACGTAAGCTGTGAGCCTGATCGATACGATAAGGTCCTTGCAGCTCTTAAGCGTGCTAAGGGTAGGATTCGCTCGCTTTTGGGCCACGCGCTGAACTGGCGTGTAACCCCTGAGCTTGATTTCAAAATTGATACTACTACCGATGAGGCTGAGCGTATTGCTCAAGCCCTTGAGGTTGTTCCACCAACGCTTGGTGTTGAGAAAGACGAATTTGGATACCCTCTAGCTTCTGATGAAGAGAATTCTGACGAGGAGGCGTAAGTAAGTGACGTCACTGAATACAAAAGTCAGTCGTCCAGAGTTTGACGAGGTTATAGCTCTGATTGAGCAGGCCTCGTCAATCGTTGTTTGCGCACATACTTCTCCTGATGGAGATGCGATTGGCTCTGGATTAGCACTTTCTTCCATTATTCAGAGAAGATGGCCTAGCAAAACTGTCACCAATCTTTTGGCAGATGCTGATGGAGAAGTACCACGCATTTACAAGTTTCTTGATGGTACTGAGAGCTTTGTCCCTGCAAATAAGTACGAGGGAACTCCAGATTTTTTTATCTGCGTAGATCTTTCTACTGCAGGCCGTTTGGCTGATGCAGAAGCGCTGATGGAGTGCTCCAAGACGGTAGCAGTGCTTGACCATCACCCTTATAACAACGTGTATTGGAATGCAGGACTCGTGCGTCCTGATGCAGCAGCAACCGGTGTCATTATCACTGAGTTTGCCTGTCATTTAGGCGCAGAACTTATTCCATCTGAGGCACAATGTCTTATGTGTGCGCTGGTAACTGATACTGGTCGTTTCCAGTATCAAAACGCTGACGGTGAGGCTTTCGAGGTAGCAAGTTTGCTGGTGGAAGCAGGTGCTTCTCCATCTCAGATTGCGCTCCATGTCTACCAGAGTGATCGCTTGGCCTATCTTCATCTTGCCGCAAAGGTTATGGGTCGTATTCGCACCTTTGGTGAGGGCCGCGTTGCCTACAGCTACGTTACTACCGCAGATCTTTCTGCATCAGGTGTTCCTCTAGCAGAGATGGATGGCCTGGTAGATGTTGTGCGCTGTGTTGAGGGAACTGAAATTGCTCTCTTCCTCAAAGAGGTTGCTGGCGGAAAAGTTCGTGGCAATCTGCGTTCCAAATCTCAGCTAGATATTTCTGGCGTAGCTCGTCAAATGGGTGGCGGCGGACACACTGCTGCTGCAGGCTTTACCGCTGAAGGCACCATTGACGATGTGTTTACTCAGATAGTCCCTCTGCTCATTGATCTTCTCGCCCTTAACAAGGAGTCATAGGTGAAGCGAGGAGCTAGTGGAATTAACGCACTTATTGCTGTTGACAAACCGCTTGGACTGACCAGCCATGACGTGGTTTCTCGTGTTCGCTGTGCATTTGGCGAGAAACGCGTGGGACATGCAGGCACTTTGGATCCTAATGCAAGTGGCGTGCTGGTAGTGGGCATTGGACTTGCTACAAAGCTTTTGGGTCTTCTGACGCTTGACCGAAAGGGGTATGTAGCCGATATTTCGTTTGGCGCTCGTACCTCAACCGATGATGCAGACGGGCAGGTCGTAGCCACTGCTGCTGTTCCAGAAAGTCTCTCTGATGAAGAGTTTGCTCGCGCTGCATGCGCAAAGCTGATTGGCACTGTAGACCAGCTTCCACCTGCAGTTTCTGCAATCTCTGTTGATGGCAAACGCGCTTATCAGCTTGTTCGTGAAGGTAAGACGCCAGAGCTTGCGGCTCGTAGAGTCTCTATTTACGACGCTACTCTTTTGGCGGTGCGCAAACCTTCTACTACGGATGAATCACTGGTATGGACGGTTGCGTTTGACGTTTCAAAAGGCACCTACATTAGAAGTATTGCTCGAGACCTTGGTCAGTCTCTTGGAACAGAGGCTCATATTATTGGCCTGAGAAGGACGTTTTCTGGTCCAATCACACTTGGGAGCTGCGCTTTATTAGAAGAGCTTGAACAAAGCCCAGCTCAGGTGCTTGAAGCTAAACGCCTCAATCCAACTGAGGTTCTGGGATACCCTGTGCACAGGTTGACTGCAGCAGAATACAAGTGTGTTGAGGTTGGAAAACGTTTTGGTATTCCGGAAGATCTCTCTGAGATTGCTCATAACTCGCTGGTCAGCCTTGTGTGGGATGAAGCTCTCGTAGGAATTTGGACAAGGCAGGGCTCCTGTCTTGTCTGTCAGACAAACTTCTCTCAAGGCATTTTGTGTAAGTAAGGATGCACGTTGAACAAGGTAGAACGCATAACAGAATCCATTATGTATGGAAGTGAGTTGCCGGCTCCACGTGAGCTTGGTGATGCCGACTTCTATACGTTGCGTTCTGACTGCTACAAGCAACCTTGCGTGTGCGTGCTTGGTGTCTTTGATGGTCTTCATGAGGGCCACCAAGGGCTTCTCGCCAGCGCAAAAAAGGACGCCGAAGCTCGCAATGTACCACTTGTGGCTGTGACGTTTCTGCCAGACCCTGTTGAGGTGCTGTTTGATGGATCTCCTCGGCG
>CALBBS010000033.1 GCA_937926845.1 uncultured Atopobium sp.
GCAGGAACGGCCTGTGGCAGAGGAAGGCCGCACTTGGGGCAACTTTCTGCGGCGGAAGCCACCAAGGCGCCACAATGAGGGCACCAATGAGCTTGAGTAACTGGAATCCTTTGGGTCAAACTTAGATCAATCTGACAATGAGGGCAGGTTAAAGCCCCTTCATCGACCTCAGATCCACAGTTTGGACAACGCATACACCCTCCATAACCCTTTGCTTGTGCTTCAGTTTAATCGTTTATATCAGCAGAAGAGCTATAAGTTGACTTTCCTCCCATTAATCTCACAACCAGGTCAAAGAATCGATCCTTTGTATAGTTGTGAATGTAACGCTCGGAAATTCTGTTGAAGATAATAACGGAAGTCACCAGACAAATTGCCAAGTACGGCAAGATGCGTGGGGTGAGAGGTGCAATACGGAAGAAGTCCTGAGCAACCGTACATCCGCCAACAACAATGGCAATGCAAACAACAAGAAGCGCAATGCGGAGTTTGGTGAGCGGCAAAGAAATCCTTCTGAGCAGCGCAAAACCAACTGTTGCGGTAGTGATAAGCGCCATCGTAGACACCTGAGACAGGTTCAACTTAAACAGATGACCTGCGGTCATAAGAAGCGCAAGCGTGATAGTTACCGCAATAGAAGCAGGTAGTGACTTGCGCAAAATGTTGACCAGGAAGTTGCCCTTTACGCGATCGTGATTTGGCTCAAGCGCCAACACAAACGATGGCAAGCCAACAGTTGCAAATGAAAGCAGCGACATCTGAACAGGAATAAAGGGGTATGGTGGCGCAATAATGCAATAGAGTGCTAAAGCCGCAGTATAAACCGTCTTTACAAGTATGAGTGCAGCAGATCGCTGAAGGTTGTTAATAGAGCGCCTACCTTCGGCAACAACTTCTGGCATATGGGCAAAGTCATTGTCTGCCAGAACAATCTCTGCAACATTTCTAGCTGCAGCAGAACCAGAAGCAACAGAAATAGAACAGTCTGACTGCCTCAGCGCCAAGATGTCATTGACGCCGTCGCCGGTCATGGCAACCGTGTGGCCAAGATTCTGGAGTGCAATAACAAGCTCACGCTTCTGTTCTGGCGTAACGCGACCAAATACGTGGTATTTCTCGACAGCTGCAGCAATGTCTGCCTCTGAATGAAGCGTGGTTGCATCTACCCAATCGTCGGCATGAGGAACACCTGCACGCTCAGCAATAGCGGAGACAGTACGAGGGTCATCGCCCGAAATAACACGCAGGTCAACGCCTTGCTCAAGGAAGTATGCAATGGTTTGTGGGGCGGTCTCTCTAATCTGATCCCTAAGCACTACATAACCTAGGAGCTGAGGAGTTCCCTGGAAAGTATCATTCTGGTCAAATCCATCAACGCTACAGGCAACCAGCACGCGTTCTATGGACGCAAACGCATCGGACGACGCAATAACGTCTGCTGCCTCGGGACCAAGCACAAACTGGGCAGCACCGATAACAAATGCCTGTCCGTCCTCAGTGACGCAGCCAGAGTACTTTCTCTTGGAAGAAAATGCCACAACGCGAGAGGAACGTTTGCTTTGAATCCCCTGCTTGGATGCGTACGCAAGGATTGCCGTAGCCGTATCGTTAGCGTCATCTTTGTTTGCGCCGACAACGTTTACAGCCGCTTGCAGAGCACCTGCAGCCTCAGTAATTGGCGTAAACGAAGCATCCAAAACACGAGCAACTTCCATGTTTCCCGTGGTGATAGTGCCCGTCTTGTCCAAACAAAGGGTATCTACACGTGCCAGCGTTTCAATGCAGTATTGCTGCTGAACCAAAACATTCTTCTGACCAAGCCTAATGGTTGCAATAGCAAGAACCGAGCTGGTGAGAAGAACGAGTCCTTGAGGAATCATGCCAATAACGGCAGCAATCATCGAAAGAAGCGCTTCATTTAAATCGGCGTTACCAATGAAATAGGTACGAACAAAAAGACCAATACCCAGCGGAATCAATGCAATGGAACCTGCGCGAATAATCGACTTAATGGTGGTAAGAATCTCTGAGTTGATCTCTTTTACAAACTTAGCTTCTGCGTTAATACGCGCAGCATAGCCCTCCTGACCTACACGGCATACCCTACCTACAAGACTGCCCCTCTCGACAAAACTACCAGAGAGAAGCTCGTCTCCCGTGGTCTTTTGCACGGGCTCTGCCTCGCCAGTTAGAAGGCTTTCGTCAACGCTTACGTGCTCTGACACAAGAATACTATCAGCAGGAATTTGATCGCCCGTCTTCAAACGCACAAGATCATCAATGACAAGCTCGTCTGGTTTGATAAAGGTATCTTTTCCGTCACGAATTACACAAACACTCTGAGCTGTCATAAGAGACAGTCGGTCAATCATGCGTTTTGCACGAATCTCTTGCACAATACCAATGACCAAGTTTGCAAGAACTACGCTCATGAACAGTGCATTTCTGTACTGTCCCGTTACAACAACAAGCAGCGCCATCAAAACATTAACTATGTTAAAGAGCGTAAAGCTGTGCTCTGCAATAATCTGAGCAATAGATTTGGTTTTGACGTCTGTATTAGTATTGACTTTACCTGCAGATACTCTCTCTGCAACTTCTTTTGACGTCAAGCCTTCATACGTTTCTTCAAAACGTTTGCTATTCTTGCCTGCAGTGTCTTGCAATGACATATAAACAATCTCCAGTCAGTGATGGCCGGCTTTTTGCACGTGGTGACCCCGGTGGGTTTCGAACCCACGACCTTTTGCTCCGGAGGCAAACGCTCTAATCCACTGAGCTACGGAGTCATGGTGCATAAGTATACCCCAGCCTACTTACTGTCTTTTGTAACGGTTTGCGTAATTTTCTTCTGGTATTTTCCCATGCTAAAATGAATTCAACCAGCAAATGAGGAGCTCATGAATACTATTTCTGTTGACCTAACATCCGACTCATATCAAATTCATGTAGGGCACCACCTGCTTGCGCAGGCCGGCAACCTTATTCATTCCTGCACCTCAGGGTCAAAGATTCTTGTAGTCACTCATCCAGATTTGAACAAGCTCTTTGGCACAGAACTTCTCGCCTCGTTAGAGTCAGCTGGCTTTTCTGTCACAACTGCCTCAGTACCCACAGGCGAGCACGCAAAATCATTTGAGTCATATCAAAAGCTGGTAAGCATCCTGGCAGAAAACCGTTTTACACGAGAAGACATTGTCGTGGCCCTTGGTGGAGGCGTTATTGGCGATCTTGCGGGATTTGTTGCAGCTACCTACATGCGCGGCTGTGCGCTCATCCACATTCCCACCTCGCTTTTAGCAATGATTGACTCCTCGATTGGTGGAAAAACTGCCATTGACCTGCCTTTTGGAAAAAATCTGGTTGGAGCCTTCTATAACCCCAGGGCGGTTATTGTTGACCTTGAGCTGCTGAACTCTATTCCGACTCCCCTCTTGCAAGATAGCTGCGGAGAACTTATTAAATATGGCGTTCTATCTGGACATGAGCTCTTCAATAAAATCTCTCTGGCGAGAAACCCCGTGCAGGTCATCGACGTGCCGCATAGGCAAGAGCTCATTCAAGCGTGTATCGAAATAAAAAAATCAATCGTTGAAGCAGACTTCAAAGAAGCAGGGTCTAGAAAATTGCTCAATCTGGGCCATACACTTGGCCATGCTATTGAGACGCTCAGCAACTTCGAACTTGGACACGGTTCCTGTGTGGCCGCTGGAACTTCTATGTTGGCAAAAGCCTGTTCCAAGCTTGGTCTTTGTTCTGTTGAAGACGCAGCGAACATCATTACACTCACGCAGTCATATAACCTTCCTACCAGCACTTCATTTACTGTGGAAGAACTTTACAGCGCAGCACTTCATGACAAGAAAAGCCGCACAGATTCAATTGATATGGCGCTTATCTATGGCATTGGAGATGTTCGTATTGAGCGCAAGTCATTTGCAGAACTTAAACAGCTGATTGAGCTAGCAAAAGAAGACTAACGTCCTAGACGCTCCAACTCTTCTGCAAGCTTACGTACTGACTGTTTTAGAGCAGTCTTGTCTTCAGCTAGGATATCGTTTTTGTTGAAGATGCCGTTAGCAGTTCCAACATAGGCATAACCACCAGCAAATACTTCAGCAATGTTATCTGTTGTAACGCCACCAACCGCCATAAGCGGTAAGTTTCCTAAAGGCTCGCATACCTTTTTGGCGTATCCATAACTAACCTCATTTGCGGGAAATACTTTGACAATATCTGCACCAAGAGCAAATGCATGTGCAATCTCTGTTGGCGAAAACGCTCCCGGAACACTCAAAATCTCATGCTCTTTGCAGTAGTCAAACATCTCTTCAGAGAACAGCGTTGGAGCTAAAACAAACGTAGCACCAGCTTTATGAGCCGTCTGAAGATCTTCAAGAGTAAGTACGGTACCAGCGCCAATATTGATATCAGAGCTATATTCACTGGACAGCTTCTGAATTAACGAAGCAGCTTCTGGAGTGTTCATGGTTACTTCAACGTTATGTACAGGAGAATCAACAAGAACCTCAACGACAGCTTTAACCTGATTGTACGTATAGCCACGTAAAACCTGAGTTACGGCGCTAAAAGGCTTATTCACTTGCTTCCTCCTTTAATCTTCAAACAATTTTAACCATATCCTTCTCTGACACTCAACTGCGGTATTCTTACATCAAGCAATTAGTTATGGAGCGTGTGAAAAATGGATGTTTCAATAACTCCTCATGATTTGTTTGGAACGGTAGAAGCCATCCCGTCAAAATCATGCGCTCATCGCGCGCTCATCTGCGCTTCATTTGCAAACGGCACTACCAACATTACCTGTCCTTACATATCAGAGGACATTCAAGTAACTGTTGATTGTCTTAAAACTTTAGGCACCACTATCGCTAGAACTAAACAGGGATTTAGAGTTGTCCCTGCAAAAGAGCAAAATCGCCCTCAAAACGTACAGCTTAACTGCAAAGAATCTGGCACCACACTCAGGTTTTTACTCCCCCTTCTGGGCGTGCTAAACGTAAACGCCACAATTTCTGCAGAAGGAAGACTCTTTTCTCGACCCCTAGAGCCGCTTATCTCAGAACTCTCTGCCCATGGTATGTCTTTTAGCTGGCAAGACGAGAAGACCTTTGAGGTTTCAGGCAAACTTATTGGCGGTTTATTTGAGCTACCAGGAGATATTTCTTCTCAGTACATTTCTGGACTCTTACTGTCATTACCTTTGTTAAACGAATCTTCAACGATACAAATTACAGGACCCATCCAGTCAAAAGACTATCTGGCTATCACAGGGCACGTATTGAAAGACTTTGGCGTTACTACTGTATTTGATGCAAAGAATGCCACCTATACCATTGAACCTCAACGCTACGTTTGTCCAGGCGTTTATTCAATCGAAGGAGATTGGTCAAACGCTGCGCCATGGCTTGCCGCAGGAGCAATTGGGCAAGGCGTAGAGGTCACGGGACTCTCCATGCAAAGTGTCCAGGGAGATAGAGCTATCTTAGCCGCGTTATCGCTTGTGGGCGCACGTGTTTCTCGCCAGCAAAAAGGCGCAGCTTGTATGATGGATCACCTGCGGCCGTTTACCATTTCTGTCTCCGAGGTGTGCGATCTTGCTCCGGTACTTGCTGCATTAGCTGCGTTTATCCCTGGAACAAGTAGACTTATCAATATTCAGCGCCTTCGTCTTAAAGAGTCCGACCGCGTTCAAAGTATCTGCAGCGTACTTAGGGCATTTGGTGTGACCGTTGAGCTCTCTGAAGATCAGACAGAACTTATTATCACGGGAGGAAAACAGCCCGTCAGCTGCATTGTGGACTCGTGTAATGATCATCGCATTGTGATGATGGCAACTATTTTGGCTTCGTATGCAACGGGTCCTGTCATAATCACCCATGCCGAGGCAATCAATAAGTCGTATCCGCTCTTCTTTGAGCACTTCAAGCAGCTTGGTGGTATCTGCCACAGTATGGAGGCATAAATGATGACCTCAACTTTTGGGACAACAGTAAAAGTATCTATTTTTGGCGAGTCTCATGCTCCAAAAATCGGCTGCACCATTGAGGGTTTACCTGCTGGTTTTATCGTTGATTTAGCAGCTCTCAAGACATTCCTTCAAAGAAGATCTCCATCGCATCCGTGGGATACTCCGCGTAAAGAGGCTGACAATCCACAGTTTATCTCTGGAATTTCAGCAGAAGGCATTCTAGATGGCTCCCCGCTCACGGCGGAGC
>CALBBS010000034.1 GCA_937926845.1 uncultured Atopobium sp.
GTGCTCGCGAGCTCAAAGAGGGTTGCCTAGACTGCGGCATTGACATCGACGCATCTATTACCGTGCCGGGCGCTTCCACTTCTACCTACCTCTTCATCATGGACGAGCACGGTGAGATGCAGGAAGCCATCAATGACATGCAGATTTACGAGTATGTCACCCCTGAGCGCATCGAGGAGCGCCTGGATGTTATCCAGCACGCCGCAGCTTGCGTGATTGATACCAACCTGCCTCAGCAGACCATCGAGTTCATTGCCAAGAACGTGACCTGCCCCATCTTCTGCGATCCCGTTTCTTCCATCAAGGCACAGAAGCTCAAGAAGGTCCTGGGCAAGATTCACACGCTCAAGCCAAATCGCCTTGAGGCCGAGATGCTCTCAGGCATCAAAATTACCGACGATACCTCCCTTGAAGCTGCAGCTCACGAGCTGCTTGCAACAGGCCTCAAGCGTGTGTTTATCTCCCTTGGCGAGAAGGGCCTTCTTTGCGCTGATCACGAGAAGACCGTCCGCTTGCCGCTGCTTCCTGCAAAGCTGGTCAATATGACAGGCGCAGGAGATGCCATGATGGCGGGAATTACCTGGGCATACACTCAAGGTATGACGCTTGAGCAGACTGGCCTGGTAGGCATGGCTGCTTCCAGCATAGCCATTGAAGGTGAGGACACCATCAACGGTGAGCTCAATGTTGATGAGGTTATCAAGCGCGCAGGTATTTAGCGTGTCTGCACAGCACAGCGTGTCTGCACGGCACGGCGCGTCTGTACGGCACAGCACGTTTGCACGGCACAACTTTCGGTTCCATTAGTCGTTTACGATTGGAGTATATATGTCTAACCTGAAGGATTTTCTCGTTGTATCTGACGAAGTCAAAGAGGCTCTTGAGCAGAACAAGCCTGTTGTAGCTCTGGAGTCCACCATTATTTCTCACGGTATGCCTTACCCACAGAACGTCGAGACCGCTCTGAAGGTTGAGCAGATTATCCGCGACAACGGTGCAATTCCTGCAACTATCGCAATTATTAACGGCCAGATGCGTGCCGGTCTTTCCGCTGACGAAATTGACTACCTGGGCAAGAAGGGCCGCGAGGTTGCTAAGGTAAGCCGCCGTGACCTCCCTGTTATCATCGCTGAGAAGAAGGACGGCGCAACTACCGTCACTACTACCATGATGATTGCTCACATGGCAGGCATCGACGTCTTTGCAACCGGCGGCATTGGTGGCGTT
>CALBBS010000035.1 GCA_937926845.1 uncultured Atopobium sp.
TGCTGGCGGGTATTTTTGTGCGTGGATGTTGCGGGGAGATTGGGTTTCTCGCCAGGCGCGCCGTGCGCTCGAGTCGCGCCTGATTTCTGCAAAGAATCTGTAAATTTTGCCTAAAAGCATCAAAGAATCTGTGGATTTGCCTGATTTTGCAAAAGAATCGGTAACTCAAATACAGATTCTTTGCACTTTTCAGGCGGGCCTTTTGAACTCAAAGTTGCTTTTCATGGGCGCTCTTCGTGGAGCCTGATTTTCTCGCCATGTCTGAACGTTTTGCCGGAAAAGTGCACCAAGTCTGAGCTATTTGCCGGTTTTTCTCGCCAAGTCTGAGTAAATTTGCTCAGACATGATGAACTTTTCAGGCTGGCTAATGCAGGAGCACGTTGCTTTACAGAGTAGAAGGCATGTTGAGCGAGAAACCCGTAGAATAGGGAAGCGAATTCTTTTACAGCGCACAGGAGAAGAGATGAAGGAAAGCTCGCAGAACATAAGTGGTCAGCAAAATGCAAGTAGCCAGCTAAACACCGGCTGCTCGGTAAACGCTCACCCAAATTACTGCCGCATGACAAAGATCCTCTTTGTGTGTCACGGAAATATCTGCAGGTCAACTATGGCCCAATACGTCATGCAGGACCTTGTCGAGAAAAACGGTCTGGCAGATTCGTTTGTCATCGACTCAGCCGCAACCTCTACAGAGGAGATTGGCAATCCAGTTGATCCTCGTACCAGACGCAAGCTTCAGCAAGAGGGAATTCATTGCGGCAATCATCGTGCGAGGCAGATGACGCGCGCAGATTACGAGAACTTTGATTACCTCATTGGTATGGATTATAACAATCTCCGCAACATGATGCGCATACTTAAAGATGATCCTCATGGAAAAGTTTCGCTACTCCTTGACTGGTCAGAAAAGCCTCGAGACATCGCTGACCCATGGTACTCAGGCAATTTTGATCTGACGTATGAGGATGTTACTGAGGGTTGCGAAGCGTTGCTCAAGAAACTTTTGGCAAGGTAATCTTGGCATCCTGATTTTGGCAAAGTTGCTATCGCGGATTGTTTTTACAAAATTCTTTGAAAAAACTTTTCAAAATTCCTTGGGTTTCTCGCCAATGGATACGCCCGGGTCAGCGGTTTGACCTCGCAAAACAGGCGAGAAGAAAGATCTCGCAGCTAGAGGGTATCAAACGGTCTTCACAAAGCGTTCATCTTTTAGAGATTTTAGGCTTGTTTCTTGTCAAAAATGAGTGTAAAGTAGACGGGCTGCTCAAACAGGACAATTATGTCTAAAGGCAGTATGTACAGGACGTGGTCCGCTGGGGAAGAGTACCCGATGTGCTCTCAAGGTCCCATGACCACCGAAGGTTAGGAAAGAGCATGGTTAATACCATCCTCGGCCGCAAGCTGGGCATGACCCAGGTATGGGACGAGAACGACAACGTCGTTCCTGTTACCGTCGTTCTTGCAGGCCCCTGCACCGTTTCACAGGTAAAGACTGTTGAGACGGACGGCTACAATGCCGTACAGATTGGCTTCGGCGACATCTCCGAGAAGCATGTCAACAAGCCAATGGCTGGTCACTTTAAGGCACAGGGCGTCGAGCCAATGCGTTACCTCCGCGAGGTCCGCGTTGAGGATGCTTCTGAGCACAAGACCGGTGATGTTGTCACAGTTGCTGACTTCTCTGAGGTCACCGCTGTTGACGTAACAGGCACTTCAAAGGGTAAGGGTTTCCAGGGTACTGTTAAGCGCTGGAACTTCTCTCGCGGTCCAATGACTCACGGTTCTCGTAACCAGCGTCGTCCAGGTTCCATTGGTCAGTGCGCATACCCTGCACGCGTTCGTAAGGGCCTTCACATGTATGGTCACATGGGCGCAGAGCGCGTTACGGTCAAGAACCTTAAGCTTGTCCGCGTTGATGCTGAGCAGAACCTCATGCTTATCAAGGGTGCTGTTCCTGGCGGCAAGAATGCCCTCGTCCAGGTCCGCATGGCCTAAGGGCCTTTAGGCAAACACTTAGGCTAACAAGGAGACAACATGTCCAAGTATGAGATTAAGAACGTAGAGGGAAAGAAGGTCGGCGACGCCGAGCTCTCCTCTGACGTCTATGGCATTGAGCCAAACATCCCTGTTGTGCACCAGGTTGTAGTCTGCCAGGACGCATCCGCACGTCAGGGTACCCACTCTACAAAGAACCGTCACGAGGTATCCGGCGGTGGCGTTAAGCCTTACCGTCAGAAGGGTACTGGTCGTGCTCGCCAGGGTTCTATTCGTGCTGGTCAGTGGACTGGTGGTGGCGTCATCTTTGGACCTACCCCTCGTTCACACGCACGTCGTATTAACAACAAGATGGTCAAGCTTGCTATGAGGTCCGTCCTCTCCGGCAAGGTTGCAGATTCCGAGCTTGTCCTCGTTGACTCTCTCGAGTTTGCTCAGCCTTCCACCAAGCAGGCAAAGGCTGCACTTCAGAACCTCGGTATTGAGGGTAAGCGCGTTACCGTCATCGTCCCAGACGACGACGTCAACACCTACCTCTCTTTCCGCAACCTTCCTAAGGTTTCGGTCTTCGGCGTTTCTGAGGTTACTACTCGTTTCCTGATCGACAACGGCGCACTTGTTATGTCCGCTGATGTTGCTAAGCAGCTTGGGGAGGTGCTCGCATAATGAACTCTCCTTATGAGGTCATCATTCGTCCTATCGTTTCAGAGCGTGCTTTCGATCTGATGGAGCAGGGCAAGTACACTTTTGAGGTTGCTCGTAACGCAGGTAAAGAAGAGATTGCTGCAGCTGTAGAGAAGCTCTTCTCTGTACACGTCACCAAGGTAAACACACTTTCTGTTAAGCCAAAGAACAAGCGTGTACGTTATCAGCAGGCAGGCAAGACCCGCCAGTGGAAGAAGGCTATTGTTACCCTCGCTGCTGGTGAGACTATCGAGATCTTCGGTAATAACTCTGCTGAGTAAGGTTTTTCTCCCGTGCCTCTTTTGAGGTACGGGTTCGTATACCGCGCATAGTAGATACGCGCGGTACCGTGGTAATCCGGTGTTAGCTCGACTTTCCCTTAAGCGGGCTAGCCAACGGAGAAGAAAGGGATACTGTTTATGGCAGTTAGGCATCTAAAGCCAACAAGCGCAGGCAGGCGCTTCCAGACAATCTCAGACTTTGCTGAGATTACAACTGATAAGCCCGAGAAGTCCCTTCTCGAGCCTCTGCCAAAGAAGGCTGGCCGCAACAACAATGGCCGCATCACTACCCGTCACCAGGGTGGTGGCCACAAGCGCCAGTACCGTCGTATCGACTTCAAGCGTCGCAAGGATGACATCCCAGCTAAGGTCGCTACTGTTGAGTACGATCCTAACCGTTCCGCTCGTATTGCTCTTCTGCACTATGCAGACGGCGCAAAGGCATATATCCTTTGCCCAGAGGGCCTGAGCGTCGGTGACACCGTTCTTTCTGGTACCAAGGACGTCGACATCAAGCCTGGTAACTGCACCACTCTTGAGCAGATTCCAGTAGGTACTCTTGTTCACGCAGTTGAGTTCCAGCCTGGCAAGGGTGCTGCAATGGCACGTGCTGCTGGTACTTCCGTCCAGCTCATGGGTAAGGACAACGGCTATGC
>CALBBS010000036.1 GCA_937926845.1 uncultured Atopobium sp.
GAAAGGCCCCACCTAAGACGAGGACGGAAGCCCCTCAAAAGACCTGAAACCGCAGCAAAAAGATAGCACAGGAAAATAATATAGGTAATACGTGCAAGAATCAGAGAGATGGGATTTGTCTGACGAGTTGCAAAGTTAAATACCGTGTGGAAATAGCTGAGATACTGAACTGGCGCAACAAAATCAATGACGATAAAAATGAGAGCCACAATTGCTGGAATGGCAATCTTTGCTTTGGGGTTCATGAAACCTCCTCGATTTCTTTATACGACCTGTCTATTTTATCGTATAAACCTATGACCAGTGTGGCAAGTCATGAAAGTCTTTTATATGGTCTTGAGCTTCTTGTTCTCTTTCTGCCAAGGCTTCTCGTAAACCTTTCAGAGCATCAAAAGGCATAAATATTTTTGCCCTGTTTGCTCGCGACATGCGAGGGTGTCCGTAGTGCATCTGCGCTGCAAACGCATCCTCTTTTACGCTAGCTTCTGCTGGCGAGAAACCCTGTTTAGGCCTCATTGGTTTCTTCTCCACTACGGTGTCCTCCAATCTGAGCGTTTCTCTGGCGTGCCGTTGCTTCGGGGAGCAAGTCCATAGCTTTGAGCAAAGAGTTCTTACCAAACCTCTTCTTTATGGCATTGATAGTATCTTGACGCTGGCGCTCTCTTTCTAAAACAGTGTTGTCCTGGAAAAGCGACGTCTGAATACCTGAGCCCGTTTCTTCTTGAGTGTTTCCAAAGGTAAGACCAACACGGTGCACACTTTCTGTAGGTATCACGCGCTCGTCAAAGAAAGATAAAACCTCTGCCATAAGCTCATCTCTAGAGTTAGTAGGATAAGAGAGCTTCTTAGTACCGCTACTAGAAGGAATATGTCTTCTCCAGCTCCTATAATCTCCCGTCTGCCTCAGCTCTTCCATCTGATTCTCTGTTGCCGAGTAGCCAATATAGATGCCAATAGAAGAGCAGACCAGCTTTTGTGTTACAAGCTCTAAGGACAGTGCCTCAACCATCTCTTTAAAGATAAGACGCGCGCCCTCTGTATCTCTGTTGTGATCAAAGACCTGTGCCGTTGAGACAGAATGACTTTGAGACTTATAGGCCTTAATATCTGCAATGGTAGTTGGCTCAATACCCCACGCATGATCAATAAGAATTTCTGCATCAACACCAAATTCTTTATACAAAGGCTCTGTAGGAGCCGTAGCAAGCTG
>CALBBS010000037.1 GCA_937926845.1 uncultured Atopobium sp.
GGTACGCGAGCTGGGTTCAGAACGTCGTGAGACAGTTCGGTCCCTATCCTCTGTGGGCGTAGGAAAATTGAGGGAGGCTGCCCCTAGTACGAGAGGACCGGGGTGGACGGACCTCCGGTGTACGGGTTGTTAACCAATAGCATTGCCCGGTAGCTGAGTCCGGTCGGGATAACCGCTGAAAGCATCTAAGCGGGAAGCCCATCCCAAGATGAGTTTTCCTTTCGGTAAGACCCCTTGTAGACTACGAGGTTGATAGGATGCAGATGTAAGTGCTGTAAGGCATTCAGTCGAGCATTACTAATCGGTCGAGCTCTTCTTTTCTTTACTATATTTTGAACTGATGCGTGATTTTTGAAGCCTTTGAATTTAACGTCACACTGTGCGGCCCTCAGGGCACGTGAGATTACCCTTTGAAACAAGAATACCCCTTGTTGGTCAGCGACCATGGCAGGGGAGGCACACCTGGTCCCATTCCGAACCCAGAAGTTAAGCCCCCGAGCGCCGATGGTACTGCGGAGTAAGTCCGTGGGAGAGCAGGACGTCGCTGACCAACAAGGGGCATTTTTATGTCGAGAGGATCTCACTTTTGTGGGGTCCTCTTTTTTGGTAGAAAAATATTCGAAATTAGAATAAAAATTTTTACTAAAAATCCATATTTATTACGTATTATATATTTATTGTGTATCACAATATTTACATAATTTTCTTAATTAAGTGCCGTTCACGGAAGATAATTTTTGCCATTTGATGTTATCTTGTTTTAACATTTGTGCATTTCTGTGTGTATTTTGTTACTAATCTGTCACAAATCTGACCATATTTCACCTACCGTTCACCTAAACCTTCTCACTTTCTGACAAATTTAGCTTGATTATTTATCCCACACCAAATTTTGAGACAAGAAATGTTAGAGCGCATGTAGCGCTTGAGTGTTTGAACAGTAAGGAGAGGTTTTATGGAGTCAGAAAACAGAGAAACTGCTGGAATAGAGTCGCTGCTCGGTGGGTCTTCTCGCCATGTGATGGGTGACTATAGCAGGGTAGTTCCGCCGCAGCACTTCCTCAAAACAATGGAAAAGACCAATAGGCCGCTCGCGCTTTGTGCAGAGCCCTGCATGGGTAAGACCATGTTTTTGCGTGAGCTGGCGGATTATGCGCGGTCAAACGGTTGGACTGTGTATGAGATCTCTCTTTCTAGTCTGTCGGCTAAAGAGGCAACTCAGATTCTTACTAAGAAAAGCACTTCTATCTGCAATGCTAAGAAATCAAAGGCACTTAAAAGGTTAGTTCTTATTGATGATTTTCCTCCGTCTGACGAGTATTATGTTGCTCGCCAGGTTAAATCAATTGCGCGTCTTCGCATGGCTGGCTGTCTTGTTGCGATTTCTTTGCTTCCTGAAGCTCGTCAGTTAATCGACGAAGTCCCTAGCGTGTATGTTTTGGGAAAGAATGAACTGCTCACGTTTATGCCTGGAATAGATAATTCTGAACAATCAATTTTGACTAATATGAGATTGACGCGCGGTATTCCAACGCTTGTTTACTCTTTGCCAGTTACATTTTGCGAGCATGAAGATGCGGATGTGCCAATTACGTATCTAACTAGTCTTGCTTGCGTTGCATCGTATATGCTCAGAAGCTCGCTTGGCATTGAGGAACTTAGGCTCAGACTGGGTATGATGTTGCTCGGTGTTGGCTCATTTGATGATTTGAGCCGTATATGCGGACAAGTTGATCTTGAGTATTTGGCCAAGATAGAGCAAGATGCGCCTTTCTTTGGCGTACATGTAGAAACTAGGCGTTTCTCGTGTATTCATGTTACAAGATTTGATGTGTTGAACTTTAATAAACAGGAGCTTGTGGCTCTAGCGAGTAAGCATGAAAAGTTAGTTCTGAAAGCTATAGCCCTGCTCATTGATAGAGAAGATTTCTCTAAGGCTGCATTTGTAAGCTCACTGGTTAGAGAAGAGATTATCTGGGAAATTGTTCTTTCTCATGCAGCGGAATTTGCAGACGCTGGATATATTGAGCTGGTAGATAACGCACTTACTGCTACACATTCTGACTGTACGCTCGATAACTCAAGTAAAAAAGCTGCTAAGGGAATGGTGGATTCGCTGTCTACTGCTAAGGGGCCGATAAATACTAAAGATGCTGATAGGGCATTCAAAAATCTCACTTCATTTAACGGATTTCTTAAGCAAACGGCATATATGACTTTACTGAAGTTGATTTTGCAAAAGCCTCTGCCACCCTTGAAAGAAGACCTTGAGCTGGGTTCGCTAGAGAAGAAAATTGCTTTACATAAACGCGCAATTGATTTAGCTTTGCAAGGAAATTTTAAGTATGCCCTTCAGCTGCTGCTTCTTGAGCAGCAGTATGAGAAAGCTGCATCAATAACCTCGTCAATTCAAGCTGTTGACGTGGAATTGCTTTACGCATTGCTGGGTGTATATCAAAAAGAATTTGATACGCGCACCTCAGGCTCGCTCTCCTTTTTACAAGAAGGTGAGGCCGGAGGCTTAAAGGGGTCTGTAGGACTACTTAAATGCGTTCGCTATCTTTTTGAAAAGAGCTCTTCTGTGGGTGATTTATACGACACCGAGCAGCTCATCAGCCAAGCAGAACTACAGGGTAATCGTATGATTCAAGTACCTGCACTTCTTATTGGAGCTCTTCTCAGCCTCAGAAGCAGAGCATATCCCAAAGCGCAGCTCCAAGCGAGAAGGGCGGTGCTGCTAAGTAGGGAATGGGATTCACTATATGTGGTGCAAGTCGGAAAGATCATTGAAGATATTGCAGGATTTTTCTTGGGCGTTAAACCTACGGAGAAGAGCCTTGAGGCAATTACCCATCCATCGCTAAAAGCTGCATGTAGAACAATATACAAAGCTCTCTTTAAGAGTGTAAACGGACATGCTCCCGTTTGGCTGGATGCGGTTGAGTATGGAGTCCCAGAAAATGCCATGTGGCTTGTGAGAGCGCTTCTGTCTGATGAGTCTGAATTTCAGCAGTGCTTAGAACGAGAAATGCCAGAAGAATGGCTCCATTACCTACGTTCAAACGAGGGAAAACGAGACATAACAAAATGGAGAGTATCCCGGCAAGGAGCGGAGGATTCTTGGACTGAAAACTCCGCTCTGAAGAGCCTGCACGTAGAAAAGGTAAATAACGCTCACCCTGGAGTTTACCTTGCTCTTCTCGGCAGATTTAGTTTGTCGGTTCAAGGAGAGGAGATTGCTGGCAGAAAAATTGCCTATCGATCAGCAAAGGCACTACTTGTGTATTTGGCGCTTGCCCACAATCACATGAGCTTTAGGTCGCAGATTGCGCAGCAGATTTGGCCGGAGGCTGATCAGGCACATTGGCAAGAGCGCCTGTATCAAGCAACTCGAGTTATTCGCAAAGAGGTCCAGGAGATTCAGGCAGATTGTGAGCCTTTGGAAGCATCTCGGATTGAAAAGACACTTGGTTTTAATCCCCAGCAGGTGATCGTAGATATTGATATTTTTACGCGATTAGCAAAGAGCGTGGCGTCATCGAACAGCGATGAAGACATAGTGCATCTGGCTAAGCAAGCGGAAGAGCTGTACCAAGGGGATTTGTATCTTCCTGAGGATGAATGCTTTAGGTTTGCAGATCCCATTCGTGTTGCCCTGAGAGATCAATACATAGATACCATGGTAACAGCTTCGGTGGCTGCTTTGAGAATTACCCACTATACGCTTGCGGTGCATTTTGCAGAGCTCGCCTACCTTGTTGATGATATGCGAGAGGACACACTTATGGCACTCATTCAGGCACTGAGAAAATGTGGTCGGGCGCAGGATGCGCAGCATTACTACGATTTGTACGTGCAGAAATACGTTATGAAGCGTAGAAAAATGCCGTCTAAACAGCTCAGGATGATTGCAGGTGCAGAAAAGGGAAAAGAATCAATAGAAACTAGTGGTGGAGAAATAACGAAATTGGGATTTTACGACGCCATGTAGTGTGATTCAAGCAGTTAGACGGGGTATGATATATAAGTTGAATACTGTGTCTATCAACCGAAGATAGATACCCGATGTCAAGGAAAAAGCTATGCCTAATTTCCTCTCTAAGATTCTGTCCTTTGGCGCTGACAAGGACCTCAAAGCATATCAGCGTATTGTCGAGAAGATCAATGCGCTTGAGCCAACAATACAGGAAATGAGCGATGAAGAGCTTCAGGCCCAGACCGAGAAGTTCAAGGCCCGTTATGCCGAAGGAGAAAGTCTAGACGATCTTCTCCCAGAGGCTTTTGCGACGGTACGTGAGGCGTCAGTAAGAACTATTGGTCAGCGTCACTTTGATGTCCAGCTCATCGGTGGTATCGCGCTTCATAAGGGCACTATCGCAGAGATGAAGACCGGTGAAGGTAAGACGCTTGTCTCCACTCTTGCTGGTTACCTTAACGCACTGAGTGGCAAAGGTGTTCACATCGTTACGGTCAATGACTACCTGGCTAAACGAGACAGTGAGTGGATGGGCACCATCTACAAGTTCTTGGGCATCAGTGTTGGCCTTCTGCAGAACGGCATGCGACTGAGCCTTAAAAAGCCTGCATATGAGGCAGATATTACGTACGGTACAAACTCAGAGTTTGGCTTTGACTACCTGCGCGACAACATGGTTACTCGCCCAGAGATGCGTGTTCAGCGTGGACACCACTACGCCATCGTCGACGAGGTTGACTCCATCCTTATCGATGAGGCTCGTACTCCTCTGATTATTTCTGGTGCTGGCACTAAATCCGCAGGTACCTACAAGGATTTTGCAAAGGCAGTTCGTGGATTAACTCCAGATGTTGACTTTGAGATGGATGAGGCAAAGCACACCATTGCAACAACAGAGATTGGTCTCGAGAAGGTCGAGCGCGCTCTCAACATTGACGATATCTACAACGATGAGACTGGCCAGTTAGTCAATCATCTTCAGCAGGCGCTGAAGGCTGAGTATATGTTCCATCGTGACCAGCAGTACGTTGTCATTGATGGCGAAGTAAAGATTGTTGATGAGTTTACTGGCCGTATCATGGAAGGCCGTCGTTATTCTGAGGGTCTTCACCAGGCAATTGAGGCAAAAGAGAACGTTCAGGTACGTGAAGAAAACCAGACTTTGGCAACTATCACCCTCCAGAACTACTTCCTCATGTACGACAAGCTCTCCGGTATGACCGGTACTGCAATGACCGAGGACGCAGAGTTCCGTGAGGTTTATCACGTTCCTGTTCAGGTTATTCCACCTAACCGTCCAGTTAAGCGTGAAGACCTCGATGACCTGGTCTATCGTACTATTGACGCTAAGTTTGAAGCTGTCGTAAGAGACGTTGAAGAGCGTCATCAGAATGGTCAGCCAGTACTTGTTGGTACCGTTTCCATTGACAACTCTGAGCGTATTTCTCGCATTCTGTCTAAACGAGGCATTAAACATAACGTCCTGAACGCTAAGTTCCATGAGCGTGAGGCACAGATTATTGCTCAGGCTGGTCGTGAGGGTGCAGTTACTATTGCAACCAACATGGCAGGTCGTGGTACCGATATTCTTTTGGGTGGTAACCCAGATGTCATGGCTGAAGACATCCTTCGTAACCAGGGAATTGAGCCAGCTGAGGCTGCTCAGGAGCAAAAAGAAGCTGCGCGCAAGGAAGCAAAGGAAATCTGTGCAGCAGAACGTGAAGCAGTAACAGCCGCAGGTGGACTGTGCGTTATTGGTACCGAGCGTCATGAGAGTCGTCGTATTGACAATCAGCTTCGTGGTCGTTCTGGTCGTCAGGGAGACCCTGGTCAGACCCAGTTCTACCTTTCTCTTGAAGATGATTTGATGCGCCGCTTTGGTGGAGATCGCATGGACGGCGTCGCAGCGATGATGCAGCGCTATGAGCTTCCTGATGACATGCCCATCAAGGCAAAGATTGTTACCAAGCTTGTTGAGGGCGCCCAGCGTAAGGTTGAGGAAGTCAATTTTGCAATGCGTAAGAACGTCCTTGATTACGATGATGTTATGAACAAACAACGTCAGGTCATTTACGCAGAGAGAAACAAGATTCTTGATGGTAAGGATCTTATGGAGCTCATTGAGACCGTCACCGCGTCTACTACTCAGCGCATTTGCGAGGAGTTCTGCTACGGAGATGCTGACGAGTGGGATCTTGAGGGTCTTGAGAAGTGGCTCACTGAACTTACTGGTAAGACTGATCTTCCAGAGTTTACCGAGGACACCAAGTTTGAGCAGTTTGAAGAGGATGTCACCGCATTTGTCCAAAAAACCTTTGACGAGAAGACTCAGAAGCTTGGTGAAGAAGTCATGCGTGAGCTTGCTGCTCAGGTAATGCTTCGTGTCATTGATACTCGTTGGATGGCATACCTCCAGGAGATGGATTACCTAAAGACCGGTATTGGTCTTCGTGGTTTTGGTCAGCGCGATCCTCTGGTTGAGTATAAGACCGAGGCATACGAGGCATTTACGCTGCTGGTAAACACCATGTATGAGGACTTCCTCCGTACTATTCTTCGCCTTGAGTTGGTTAATCGTCCACGTCAGAATACTGAGGCAGAGGCCTTCCAGAATGCTCACTATTCTGGTGGAGAAGAGACCGATGGCGATCAAAAGGCACTTAAGCAAGGCAAGAGCATGCTTAAGAATGCCGCAGCTATTGGAAAGAGTCCACAGGGAACCGGCGCCAGCCAGTCTTCTGTATCAACCTACCGTAAGTCTGACGATCCAAATCCTTACGTCAACGTTGGTCGCAATGACCCTTGCCCATGTGGAAGTGGCAAAAAGTTTAAGAACTGCCACGGCCGAAATAGGTAAGAATGGCTGATACAGAGGTTGTTTCGCTCCAAGCTTTAGCGGAGCGTCTCTCTGAGGTAGAAGGATATCTTCACCTCACTGAGAAGCGTCAGCAAATTTCAGAACTTGAGGCAGAAAGTGCTCGTCCTAATTTTTGGGACGACGCTGAAGCTGCGCAAAAAATAATGACTCAACTAGCATCACTTCGCGATGATGTTGCTGGTATTGATAGAGCTAAAGAGAAACTCGGTGATGCTGAGGCCGCTTTTGAGCTTGGAACAGAGCTTGGAGACCAAGCATCACTCGACGAATCTCAAGCGCTTGCAGCATCTCTTGAAAAAGACTTGTCGGAGCTTGAGCTTTCAAGCTGGTTTACTGATGAACTTGATCATGGTGATGCAATTGTTACTATTAAGCCTGGTCAGGGTGGTCTTGAGTCTCAAGACTGGTGCGAGATGCTTTTTCGCATGTATCTCAAATATTGCGATCGTCGTGGTTGGAAAGTTGATATCAACGACGCCCCTGTTGCGGAGGTTATTGGTCTTGACCGCGCAACCTTTACGGTAAGTGGCAAAAATGCTTATGGCATGCTTCGCGCAGAACAGGGCGTGCATCGTCTGGTAAGAATTTCTCCTACTGACGATAAGAAACGCAGGCAGACGTCATTTGCTGGTGTAGAAGTTTTACCTGTTCTTCCTGAAGATATTGAAGTTGCTATTGATCCTAATGACCTGCGCATTGATGTCTATCATGCATCTGGTCCAGGAGGTCAGGGAGTTAACACTACAGACTCGGCAGTTCGTATTACACATATTCCAACAGGAACGGTAGTAACCTGCCAAAACGAACGCAGCCAGCTTCAGAACAAAGCTGCAGCAATGAATATCTTGCGCAGTCGTTTGTATGAGATTGAAAAGGAGAAACGCGAAGCTGAGCTGGATGAGCTTCGCGGTCCAAAGAGAGAAATCTCGTTTGGCAATCAAATTAGGAGTTATGTTCTTTATCCTTATCAGCTCATTAAGGACTTAAGAACAGGTGCAGAAACAGGAAATGTAGAGTCCGTTCTTTCAGACGGCGATCTTGATCAGTTCATCATTGCGTACCATCGCTGGGTTGTTGGCGGAAAGGATTAGTGTGCAAAAATCTACTTGGCAAAAGACCTTTAAAGATTCGTTCTTTATCGTCCTTGGCTGTGCAATTTTTGCAGTTGGCCTTGATGTATTTGAAGTTCCTAACGGACTCGCTGCTGGTGGTATTACTGGTTTTGCTACCGTTATTAGGGCTGTCGCACTGCCTTTTGGTTTTGACTTACCTATTGGTATGCAGACCATCGTCATGAATGTTGTTCTTATGGCATTTGTGGCAAAAAGTGGCAACAAAAAATACCTGCTTAAGAGTGTTGCAGGCTTTTTAATTTCAAGTATCTTTGTTGACCTGTTTGGCCCATTTTTGCCCGCTCTTGGCGCCAATGATCTTATGCTTGCTGCTCTATGGGGCAGTATTATCTGCGGTTTTGGCCTTGGCCTTGTATTTAGGGCGGGCGGAAATACCGGCGGTACAGATATCATTGCTCAGGCGGTTTCCAAGCATTTTTCTATTCCGTCAGGTACCGCAATCATCATCGTTGATATTGTCATTATTATTGCGGCTATTCCGGTCTTCTCGCTAGAAAACGGTCTGTATTCTGCTCTGGCAATCTTTGTTACAGGAAAAATGATTGACTTTGTCATCGACGGACCAAGATCCGAGCGTTGCGTTTATATTATTTCTTCTGAGCACGACGCCATCGCTCACGAGATTCTTTATAACCTTAATCGTGGCTGCACGGAGCTTCAGGCGCGCGGACTGTGGAGTGGTGCGCACAAGCCTGTTTTGATGTGCGTTCTTGGTCGTACGGAGGTTGTTCAGCTGAAAGTTATCGTTTCCGAGATTGACTCCGATGCACTGGTATTTGTTTCAGAGGTCCACGAGGCAATCGGCGAAGGCTTTAAGTCATTTAAGGCTTTGGAAAGCTAATCGTTGCTAATCGCTATTTGGCCAGCAAGCTGCTCGACAGGTGGTCCTGTTGAACTTCGGTGGGTGCGTGTGGCTGGATGTGATTACACGTAAAAATTTACGACGTAAAAAACCTCCCATTTCTTATGTCCAAGAAATGGGAGGCAGTTCATAAAAGGTCGACTTTTTGTGTTCGCTTAAGAAATAATAAAGCGCAAGTCTTACTTAGCAGGAAGAATAGAAGGAGTGACGCAGACAACATCCTTAAGTCCTGCGGCTTTGAGCTCTTTGATCTGCTCGTCAGTTGCACCTGTATCAGTAATGAGCAGGTCAATGTCTTCTGCAGAACCAAATTGGAAGTTGGAAGTAGCGCCCAGCTTAGAAGAATCTGCGACAACATAGTGCTTTCTAGAGCGCTTGAGCATCTGAGTGTTAATTGCTGGCTCAGGAGCTGTTGCAGAAGTAAGACCAAATTCTCCTGAGAAACCCGTGCAGCCCAAGAAGCATTTAGCAGCGGTAATGTGCTGGATGCACTCAAGAGCGGTATCACCAGTCATGGAAGCGCGTGGAGGACGGATGTCACCACCAGTAAGGATGATAGAAAGATCGTGGATGTCCTCAAGCAGCAGTGCCTTGCCGTTGTTTGTAACAACGGTTACGTCGTGAGCATCAATCCACTCAAGCATCCCAAGAGCAACGGAGCTGGTGTTGATGAAGATGCAATCGCCATCCTCAACGTAGCGAGCGGCCTCGCGGGCAATTGCTTTGTTAGAGCGAATCTGCCTTGAGCCAGAAGGACGACCATAAGGATTAAGCAGGGTAGCAATACCATACTGACGAGTCAGGATGCCGCGCTTCTCAAGAAAATCCAGGTCACGCCTGATAGTCAAAGAAGAAACTTCAAAATGATCAGCAAGTTCTAAAACACTTGCCTGTCCTTCTTTTTCTAGCAGCTCAGTAATTGCCTCGCGACGCGAATCTACGTAAGCCTTACTCCTTTTCATAAATGCCCTCCCTTTATGAGCAACATTTTTTCTTTGAATGTTCATTCATCAATAAAATAGAACATCAGAAGAAGGATATCAAGATATTTCGGAAAATAATAGTGTAAATATATATGAATGTTTTAGATTATAAAAAATTTAACATATAAACTTTACATGGGAGAATAGAAGGCGCTTCAATTACGTTCATAAAAAAATGAACTTTTGTATAGCTATATGGACAAAAGATACGCTGATTAAATATGAACAACTTTGATTACTGTTTTAGTAAAATTGATTGAAGTTAAGAACGTTTCGTGGCATATTATCAAGTTATTAAGACTTGTCATGAGGCGGCTTTGAGCCAATGTGTCTCATAAAGAGAAAGGCAAGGTAGTGCTGTGTTAAGTGACCTCCTTACCGAAGATCTGGTGCAGCTCAATGTTGTAGCTTCTAACTGGGAAGATGCGATTAGAAAATCTGCACAACCACTCGTTGATAACAAAAAAGTAACTGAGGGCTATGTTGATGACATCATTAAAGGTGTCAACGAACTCGGCCCTTATATTGTTATTACCGAGCATGTTGCTCTTCCTCACGCACGTCCTGAGTCCGGCGCACTTGAGCCTGCAGTAGGCATTACCGTGCTTAAGGATTCCGTTGAGTTTGGCAGCAAAGACAACGATCCAGTTAAGTTTCTTTTCCCACTTGCAGCAAAAGATAGTGAAGGCCATCTTAGTGCCCTTCAGTCTCTTGTTGAATTGCTGAGCGATCCAGATTTCTTTGCTCAGCTTGAAAAAGCTCAGTCACCAAAAGATGTTGTGGACCTTGTCCACGCAAAGGAAGGTAGGTTGTAATGGCTGATAAGAAGTTCCACGCACTGGTTTGCTGCCGTGCAGGTATGGGTTCTTCCATGATGCTCAAGATCAAGATTGACCAGGTCATCAAAGAGAATGATCTTCCAATCGAGACTGAGCACGGTAATCTGGATTCCCTGATTGGTTTCAATGGCGATCTTGTCATCACCATGTCTGACCTCACCGATGAGCTCAACGCTGACGATCGCGTTCCTTCTGCAGTTGGTATTACCAACATTGTCGACAAGGCAGAGATGAAGGAGAAGCTCACCGCTTGGCTCGCAGAGCACAACGCATAAGCTCCCCTTTGTATCTTTTTGGCGGGAGTTTCTCGTCATACGCAACATGAGTTGTCTTTGGCGAGAAGCTCTCGCCAAACCTTTGACAAGAGGTACTTGTCACTTGATTTAGAGAACTTATCTGAGTAGGTTCGTCGGTTTATTTGCTGAAAGGGATTACGCATGCTCAATGCAATTCTCATGCAGCTCAGAGATACAGCCGTCATCATGGGCATTATTGCTCTTGTCGGCCTCTTGCTGCAGAAGAAGTCCGCTGTGGACGTCTTCTCCGGAACTGTGAAGACCATTATTGGCTTCATGATCTTCAACATTGGTTCTAGCGCTATGTCTGCTCAGGTCAACATCTTCAGCGACATGTTTAGTCGTGCATTCGCTGTTAAGGGCGTTGTAACCCAGGTTGAGGTCGCAACTGCTCTTGCACTGAATACCTATGGTACTGAGGTTGCTCTTGTAATGGTCCTTGGCTTCATCATGAACCTTGTGTTTGCCAAGATTACCCCATTCAAGTCCGTCTTCTTGACTGGTCAGCACTTCCTGTATTTCTCCTGCGTACTCGCACTGGTCTTCATTGCTCTTGGTCTCCCAATGTGGGTCACCATTGTTCTTGGTGGTATCATCCTCGGCTTCTGCGGTGCTGCACTACCTTCGTTGTGCCAGCCATTCGTAAACAAGCTTGTTGGTGGAGACTCCATCGCAATCGGCCACTTCAACTGCATCGGTTACGCATTCTCCGGTTACGTTGGAAAGCTCTTCGCTAAGAAGAATGAGGAGGACGGCGAGAAAGACGCTAAGGAGCTCCCAGAGTTCTTCAAGCTCTTCAAGGACTTTGTCTTCTCCGTTGCTCTCTTCATGATTGTTCTGTTCTACGTTGTTACTATTGCATGTCTTGTCACCGGTCACTTTGACGACACTCTTGCAAACAACAAGCCATTCACCAGCTACTTTGGTAACGACATGTGGTGGATTTGGCCATTCCTTGCTGGTCTTCAGTTTGCTGCTGGCATGTCCGTTCTTGTTTACGGCGTCCGTCAGTTCATCGCTGAGATCACCGCTGCATTTGTCGGCATCTCCGAGAAGCTCATTCCAGATGCACGTCCTGCAGTCGACTGCCCTGCAATCTTCCCATTTGCACCAAACGCTGTCATTATCGGCTTCATTGGCTCCTTCCTTGGCGGCCTTGTTGCAATGGCACTTATGGTTGCATTCCACAGCCCAACCATCATGATTCCTGCAGCAGGCATCTGCTTCTTCTCTGGTGGTACTTGCGGCGTTTGTGGTTACGCTTACGGTGGATGGCGCGGTGCTCTTCTTGGCTCCTTCCTGGTTGGTATCTTCCTGACCGCTGGTCCTCTGATTCTCTATCCTGCATTTGCTCAGCTGGGAATTGCAGAGGCATCCTTCCCTAACGTTGACTACAACATCGTTGGTTCTATCATCTACGGCATCGGCTCACTCTTTGGTCTTGCCTAAGCCTAGATTTCTGTAGTACCTACTCAGCTCTACGGTTTCTTAGGGCGCTCGTGGAAAGCCCGCGGGCGCCCTTTTAAAAGCTTCACAACAAGGAAAAACATGGCAGACGAGAAGAACAATAAAAGCGTTACCGAATCAGTGTTAGGCGATATGTTTGGACTCAGCGTTGACAAACAGCCTGCTCCAGAGCTTCCCAAAGATCAGTTAGTTCTAGAAGTTCTTGAAGATAGAACTCGTTTGATGGTTCAGGGAATTCTGTACTTGCTCCTGGCGTTTGGCTCTCTTGCTCTGACATTTTTCTTTTGGGTTTACGCCAATGTAAGTGGCAATATTTTGGGTCTTGTTGGTGTTATTGCAGGACTCACCATTACGTGGTTTGCATCACGAGCCATGGGAAAACGCTTTAGTCGTTTTGCCAGCGGTATTCATGTTATTGATTTTGGACAGAAAAACGTATTTATCTTTGCAAAATCCGACAAGAGAAAAGCACTTGTCGTTCCTTATACCAAGATTAAAAGCTACAAACTCATCCGACAGGGCAAGGCGCTCCGCCTGCTTTTTGAAGGCGCTTGGGTAAGCCATCCTTCCGGATTTGAATTTGTAGACATTAACCGTCCTTTTATGGCCGCTACGCTTGATCAAATTCAAGAGCAGATCGAGCAGCTTATGACTCAGCACAAGGTCAAAGAGACGCGTTAGCTCAGCATGTGTAAGTGTCTTTGAGCGCTGCCTCATAGACAGATAAGGAGTTGTAATGGCAACTGAAAAAGAGCAGGTTCAGGAGTTTCTCTCCATTGTGGGAAAGTCGCTTCATCAGTATGTAGAGAGCATTGATTTTGATGCGCTTTCTGCAGCTAAAAAGCTTATTTTGGATGCAGAGGCAAAGGGTGGCCGTCTGCACGTAACCGGTATTGGTAAGCCAGGTCACGTCTCTGGTTATGCTGCATCGCTTTTCTCGTCAACTGGAACTCCAACCTACGAGCTTCACGGTACCGAGTGTGTCCACGGATCTGCTGGTCAGACTCGTCCTGGTGACGTGGTCATTGCTATTTCCAACTCCGGCGAGACAGGCGAGCTCAAGGCTACCGTTACCTGCCTTAAGAACGTTGGCGTACACATTATTGCGCTGACCGGAAATCCCAACTCCTGGCTGGCAAACGAGGCCGAGGTTGCTCTTATTGCAGGCGTTGAGCAGGAGGGCGATTCCATGAACAAGCCACCACGCGCCTCAATTCTGGCTGAGATTATGGAGCTACAGTGCCTCTCTATCCTGCTTCAAAACGAGTACGGCCTTAACCCAGAGCAGTACGTTAAGTGGCATCCCGGTGGAGCTCTTGGCGCGTCCATTCGCGAGGGCAAATAACCCCAGATAAACACCAAATACGTACAGAGGAGTTTGCATGTCAACATTTAAGGGCGTTATTGTCCCTATGATCACGCCGTTTAACCGCGACGAAGAGCAGTCTATTAATTACGAAGCAGCTGAGCAGCTTCTAGAAAAGCTTATCTCCGAGGGTGCTGACGGTATCTTTACGTTTGGTTCTAACGGTGAGTTCCACGTTTGTAACCCTGACGAGAAGATCAAGTTCTCCAAGTTTATTATCGAGAAAACCGCAGGTCGTCTTCCTGTTTACGTAGGAACCGGCGCTTGTTCAACAAAAGAAGCTCTCTACATGAGCCGTGAGGCAGAGGCAATTGGTGCAGACGCACTTTCTGTCATCAACCCTTACTTCCTGGGCATTTCTGATCAGCAGCTGGTTGAGTACTTCAAGACAGTTGCTGCAAGCGTTAAGATTCCTGTCCTTCTGTACAACATTCCTAAGGGTACCGGCAAAAACATCTCTAAAGAGGCAGTTGAGCAGCTGGTAACCATTGAGAATATCAAGGGTATTAAGGACAGCTCCGGAAACATTGATAACCTCAAGGATTATCTGGACGCTGCCGCTGGTCACGACGTAGACGTACTTGTTGGCTTTGACGGAAAGATCTCTGAGGCTCATGCTCTTGGAGCTCAAGGCACAATTGCTGGTACCGCAAACCTTATTACCAAGGTTGTCGTTGACCTTTGGAAGGCTCTTGAGGCAGGAAATGCAGAGGAAGCAGCTCGCCTGCAGGCGGAGATTGAGCCAATTCGCGATATCCTTCACCTTGGAAGCACTCCTCAGACGCTTAAGCGTTCTCTTGAGCTTGCTGGATACCCTGTTGGTCCTGCTCGTTTCCCCGTTACCGAGGTTGCAGAGGGTGTTGACGAGAAGATCTATGCAATGCTTGACCATTACGGAATTGCCCATAACTAAGAATCAAAAATGACGGGTTTCTCGCCAGCTCAATAGGGTAGAGCGAGATACATTTACAAGGAGATGTTGTATATGAAGATGCAGAAAGCTGCTGTTTCTCAGGCACTGGTAGATACCTGTGCATTTGCAGTTGTTCGCGTCCCAACAGTTGAGCGTGGTATTGAAATTGCTGAGGGCCTTGCAGAAGGCGGCGTTCATGCAATGGAGATTAGCTACACCCTGCCAAACGCAGGCGAGGTTATTGCTGCAATTAGAGAGCGTCTTGGCGACAAGATGATTGTTGGTGCAGGTACCGTTATGGAGCCAACAACTGCACGTCTTGCTATCATGGCTGGCGCTCAGTTCATTGTTGCTAACTGCGGATCTGATGAGGTTGCTCGTATGTGTAACCTGTATCAGATTCCTTACGCACCTGGTTGCACTACTATGACCGAGGCAAACCACAGTCTTGAGATGGGCGCTGCCTTTATTAAGTGCTTCCCAATTTCTAATGTCTATGGTCCTGAGCTGGTTAACCTCTTTAAGACTCCAACTCCTTGGATGCCTCTGATGGCTTCTGGCGGCATTAATCTTGACAACCTTGCTGAGTGGCTTGAGCGTGGCGTTGATTGCTGCGGCATGGGAAGCCTGCTTACTAAGGGCTCAAAAGAGGAGATTGCCGCTAACGCAGCTAAGGTACGTGCCATCATTGATGAGACACGTGCAAAGATGCAGACTGCATAAGTAACGCTTTTCTCGCGATTGTCAGACCGCCTTTTCTGAAATGAAGAGGCGGTTTTTCTGTGGATGACCTGCATGACGTGTAACATACCTGCACTTTTGGTAAAATAAATTCTGTATCTGTCTCTTCGGAGTAAGAAAAGGAGCAACTGTGGCTAATCATTTTCGCACTGATGAGCAACAGGAGTCCTCGTTTGATGACCGTTTTGGGGTAATTTCTCAGGATGATCTTAACCAGCTTGACCAGCAAGATGTTGGAGCTGATCAAGTTGAAACCCAGGACTTTTCTGTTGATGTGCCAGTGGCCCAGGCTGCTGAACCTGTAACAACTGTATCTGATCCATTTGCTTCTGGAGCAGAAGCCGTTCACGTGGTAACTGCTGAGCAGCAAAACAACCCTGAGCAGGCACCTCTTGATCGTGCAAAATTCTTTGCTGACCTTGCACAGAATGCACCACAGGTTGAGCGCACGGGCACTCCTACCATCTCTTTTAAGAGTGCCTCGCTTGTGTATCCATCGCAGCCAAATCGTCCTGCGCTGGATAACATCAGCGCTGATATCTACCCAGGTGAGTTTGTCTTTGTAGTTGGACACTCTGGTTCCGGTAAGTCATCTCTCTTGCGTCTTATCACGCGTGAGCAGAAGGCAACTCACGGACAGGTTATTGTTGCTGGTCAGGACCTTACGCGTATGCGTAACTCCAAGGTTCCTTATTTGCGTCGTCAGATTGGTACCGTCTTCCAGGACTTTAAGCTTCTGCCCGATAAGACCGTCTATGAGAACGTTTCCTTCGCACTTGAGTGCATTGGCAAACCTCGTTCTGTCATTAATGTGCAGGTTCCTGAGGTTTTGCGTCTAGTAGGACTTGGACAGAAGATGGATGCTTACCCAGATCAGCTATCTGGCGGTGAGCAGCAGCGTGTTTCCGTTGCTCGTGCAATGGTTAATCGTCCACCGCTGCTTATCTGCGACGAGCCTACGGGTAACTTGGACCCAGCAATTTCTCTGGGCATTATGAAGCTTCTTGACCGCATTAATCGTGCGGGCACTACGGTTGTAATGGCAACACACGATCGCGAGATGGTTGACTCTATGCGCAAGCGCGTTATTGCACTTGAGGCTGGTCACATTGTCCGCGACCAGGAGAAGGGAGGCTATGGTTACTATGGGGCTCTCTAATTTTGGATATTCTCTGCATGAGGCCGGAAGTCACTTTAGAAGGAACTGGTCTACCGCTCTTGGTGCAATCGTAACCATCTTCTTGTCACTGTTCATTATCGGCCTGTTTATTCTTGGCTCCGCTCTTATCGAGAACATGGTAGGAAGTGTCGAGAACCGCGTTACTATCCAGGCGTTTCTTTCGGATGACGCAGATCAGGCCGCAGTAACTGCTTTCCAGCAAGAGGTTCAAGGCTGGGATACGGTTGAGTCAGTAACCTATAAGAGCAAAGATCAGGCTCTTGAGGAGTACCGCACCACCATGAGTTATCGCAATGCTTCTGATGCGGTTTCTGCTCTTGATGGTCAGAATCCAATTCCTGCATCTCTTGTAATCAAACTCAAGGATCCTAAGGATGTTCAAGACGTTGCACAGCGCATTGCCTCTTCATCATCTTTTGCAGCTATTGCAGATAATAAGAGTAATCCATCTGGTGATGTTCAGTATGGTCGCGAGACTGTTGAGCGTTTGTTTAGCGTAACAGCATACATTCGTATTGGCGCTATTGGCCTTGTTGGACTTCTGGTGTTTGTTGCCTTTGTCTTTATTAACAACACCATTCGCCTTGCTATTAATGCTCGTCGTCGTGAGATTGCTATCATGCGTCTGGTTGGCGCATCTAACAGCTTTATTCGTGGGCCATTCCTTATGGAAGGTGTGCTTGAGGCGGTTATCGGTGCTCTTCTCGCCATTGTCGTTTTGGTTGTTGGAACCCACATGCTTCTCCCGGTTATGGCAGAAAGCATGACCTTCTTGACCTTTGCTATTCCAAAAACGGTCATGCTGGGTATGAGTGGCCTTCTGTTGCTCTTAGGTTTGCTTCTGGGACTCTTTGGTTCTGCTATTGCTATGGGCCGCTATCTGAAGGCATAGCAACTAAGCAACCTGGTACTTCAATTGTCAAAGTGAAGTATCAATTAAGAAAGTTTTTTGCATAAAGATTGCAAGGTAAGACCTCGTGAAAACCGTTCACGGGGTCTTTTTACGTTAAACGGTATTTACCAATTTGCAGGTAGAATGATATTTTTAAGGGTGAATTGTTAGGCCACGTACTTGAATGGGGGCCAAGTATGGAGACCAACCTGCACAAATTCCAGGCTTTTACTTCCGCGGCGTATCACAGTAGCTTTACGGTGGCGGCAGAAGAGCTGGGATGCACTCAGTCGTCTATTAGTCGCATGGTGGCAAGTCTAGAAAAAGAGTGGGATGTCCGCTTGTTTAACAGGCATGGTGGCTATGTAAGTCTAACTCCTGAGGGAAAGACGCTTTTGCCTGTTGCAGAAGAGGTGTGCCAGGCATACAGCAAGTTGAGCAATCAAGTTAATCGCGTCAGCGCCATTGAGATGGGCGACCTTGTTATTGCTGCGCCTTCGAGCTTTCTTTCACGAGCACTGCCAGTCCATCTGAAGAAGTACATGACTGATCATCCAAACATCAAAGTTGAAGTTATCGAATGTACCTACGGCGAAGCCCTGCGTCTTATTAGCAAGGGTAAGGTGGATATTAGTTTTACTATGACCCGCGCAACTGAACAGGGATTTACTTCAACTTTATTTGATCATGATGAGGTTATTGTTGTTTCTCAAAAGGGACATTACGAGAAGAACCTTGAGACAATTCCTGTTAAGCGTCTTATTGAAGAGCCCTTTATTGTTGATATTGAGACGGCTCCTCTGCTTCAGAAGCAACTCAAAAACGCACGCATGACGTTTGCATCATCGGATTCATTCACCATTATGTCCATGGTAGAGTCCGGTCTTGGTGTAAGTTTGTTGCCACTTGAGGCAACAAAAGGTACAAATTTTGATATTGATGTACATCATCTGGAGACTCCCGTACATCGTAATGTCTTTATTACACATCGTGTAAAAGGCGAGATGTCGCGCACTACAGAAGAGTTTTTAAAGTATTTGAGTTAAAGATTGATACATAGTTGTGTACGTTAACTATTTGAAAATTGCATAACTGTTATTAGATTTTGGTAAAGATGTAAAAAGATTTAACTACCGCTCGCGGTTGTAGCCTTTACGCTTACGGGTTTATCTGACGTCCAGAGGGCGCTACTTCTTTTTTCAAATGGCTTCGGGTGCAAACATAGTCTCATCAAGTTCTTCGTCCGAGTTATTACGGGAAGGAGTGGGACATGGCAGAAAATGCCGAGGCACCTGAGATGCAAAAGTCGTTGAGTCTATTCAACTTCTTTACCATCGGATTTGGTGCGATCATTGGTACCGGATGGGTGCTCCTGGTAGGCGACTGGATGGTTCTTGGTGGAGGACCATTCCCCGCGATGATCGCATTCGCAATTGGCGCAATTTTCCTTGTACCAATTGGATGTGTTTTTGGCGAGCTCACTGCTGCTATTCCAATTTCTGGTGGCATCATTGAGTACGTCGACAGGACATTCGGTCGCCCAATGGGCTTCTTTACTGGCTGGATGCTCCTTCTGGGTAACGCTCCACTGTGCCCTTGGGAAGCAATTGCTATTTCCACGCTTCTCACCGACCGCTTTGGCGCATTCCCAATTCTTTCTTGGCTGCGCTCCGTTAAGCTCTACACCATTCTTGGTGCAGATGTTTACCTGTGGCCAACAGTCATCGCTCTTTGCTTTGCTATTCTGGTCATCTTCCTTAACTTTAAGGGCGCTGGCGCAGCAGCTAAGCTTTCGAGCTTCCTGACTAAGGCTCTGCTGACTGGTATGATCCTTGCAATGGTTATCTCCTTTGCAACTGGTTCTCCAAGCAACGGCCTCCCACTCTTCTCCCAGGCAACTGAGGTTGCAGGTGGCGAGGGCACAAAGGCTACCAGCTTCTTTGGTGGCATCATTGCAGTACTTGTTATGACTCCATTCTTCTACGCTGGCTTTGACACCATTCCACAGCAGGCAGAAGAGGCTTCTGCTGACCTTGATTGGAAGAAGTTTGGCATCATTCCAGCACTTGCACTTATGGCATCTGGTGTCTTCTATCTCATCTGCATCTATGCATTCGGAACCATGATTGACTGGCACGAGTTTGTTAAGTCTTCTGTTCCTGCACTTGCAGTTCTCGAGCGCATCAACCTGTTCTTCTACATTGCAATGCTCATCATTGCAACGCTTGGACCTCTGGGCCCAATGAACTCCTTCTTTGGTGCTTCAACTCGTTTGATGCTCGCTCTTGGTCGTAAGAAGATGCTCCCAGAGGCATTCGCAAAGATTGACCCTAAGTCTGGCGCACCTCTGACTGCAAACATGTTCATGGCTGGCCTGACCCTTGTTGGTCCATTCCTTGGCCGCAACATGCTTGTTCCTCTGACCAACGTTGCTTCTCTTGGCTTCATCTTCGCATGCACCATGGCTGGCGTTGCCTGCCTGCGCCTGCGTCAGACCGAGCCAGACCTGCCTCGTCCTTACAAGGTCAACGGTGGTATCGCAGGTATCCTGGCTGCAATTCTTGCTGGCAGCATCATCATCGGTCTGATGGTTGTTCCTTTCAGTCCTGCAGCACTGAAGCCAGTTGAGTGGATCATCACCATTTCTTGGATTGTCATTGGTATGGCCATCTTCATGATCTTTGGTCGTCAGTCTGAGAAGGCAGCAGCATAAGTTGCTTGCAAGCTCTAAAGGTTTCATCGGTACGTTGAACTAAGCACGTTATTTGTTTCTTTAGTTTGGATTTTTTGCGCCCAAAAAGGGTGGGCGCAAAAAGATAGTATTTATCATTTACTAGAGGGGGAAAGAAATGAGTAAGATTGCTTTTGTAGGCGGAAAGCTCGTTGACGGCACTGGCGCCGCTCCTGTTGAGGATTCTCTTGTCCTCGTAGACGACAAGAAGATCGCTTACGCTGGTCCTCGCACTGAGGTTCCAGAGGGCTATGAGGTCCGTGACATCCAGGGCCGCACCATTATGCCAGGTCTTATCGATACCCACCTGCACTTCTCCGGCAACCTGACCGACAACGATAACGACTGGGTTATCGAGTCCGTTGCTCAGAAGCAGGCATGCGCAGTCAAGCAGGCTTATGATGCTCTTACCCACGGCCTCACCACTGTCGTTGAGATTGGCCGCAATGGTATTGCTATCCGCGACCTCGTTAACATGGGCATTATGCAGGGTCCTCGCATCTTTGCTACCGGCCTTGGCCTTTGCCGCGTTGCTGGTCATGGTGACTCTCACCACCTGCCACTGCAGATTTCCAAGGACGGACACCCTTGGGGCGACCAGGTAGACGGTCCTTGGGATCTTCGTAAGGCAGTTCGTCGTCGTCTTCGTGAGAACCCAGACGCAATTAAGATTTGGGCAACCGGTGGCGGCATTTGGCACTGGGACTCCGGTCGCGATCAGCACTACTGCTACGAGGAGATCAAGGCAGTTTGCGACGAGGCAGCAATGGTTGGCATTCCTGTTTGGTCACACTCCTATAACAGCTTCTCCGCAGCTTATGACTCCGTCCGTTGCGGCTGCGAGCAGATGATTCACGGCTTCGAGCTTGATGCAAAGACCATGGATCTTATGTGCGAGCAGGGCACCTTCTTCACTCCTACCATCGGCTTCCTGCCAACTTGGTACGGAACTTATCCACCAGAGTGGACTCCAGAGCTCGACGCATTTGCAGGCGACACTGTTGTTGAGAAGGGCCTCAACCGTACATACGAGAACCTCCGTGCTGCTAATGAGCGCGGCGTCACTCTCACCATCGGCTCCGACTCCTTCAGCTTCGTAACTCCTTACGGCTATGTCACCATCGATGAGATGTATGACTTCGTTGAGAAGGCTGGCGTCACCATTCTTGAGACCATCAAGGCTGCTACTCTTAACGGCGCAAAGATGGTTCACCACGAGGATGAGTTTGGCTCCCTCGAGGCTGGCAAGCTTGCTGACCTCCTGGTTGTCAAGGGCGACGTTGCTTCCAACATCCGCGACCTTACCCCAGATAACATGGAAGTTATCATGAAGGAAGGCAGCGAGGTTATTCGCGGCACCTTCTAAGAGGTAAACCAATTCCTTTTGGAGCCCCTATGCAGTCTCTGCATAGGGGCTCTTTTTCGTGTACAGGAGTGGCGAGAAACCCGTTGAGGGTCGCGACAATTCGTCGAAATGCTCAGCGGAGTTCTTGGAACCTCTCGCCTTATCTGGACGTCGTCTATCACAAGGCACTTTAGGGTACATATCAGAAGATTCATTGGGTCAGCGCAAAAAGCTCTGACCTCTACCCACAGGAGGATTATTGGCTAGAAAACGCATACATAAAGGAAACCGTCGTCAGGGACGTGCAAAAGTCTCAAAGCGACCATCGGCGTTGCTTACAGGCACGCTGAGCCTTTCTCGCCCAGGAGTTGCTACCGTAAGCACCCCTGAGGGTACGTATGCGCTGGCCAAGCATGGTATTTATGAGGCCATGCACGGAGACGAGGTTCAGGTTTCGCTTGTCTCGGCCAAGGGAAAGGCTCCTCTGGCAAACGTGCGCTTTGTGCTTGCGCGCGCTACTCAGACGTTTTTGGGCATCTACCATGACGCCGGACCACTTG